>CAZWBY010000070.1:2480-4603 GCA_964632825.1 uncultured Candidatus Bathyarchaeia archaeon | reverse complement strand
CAATTGCTCTCCGCGGAGAATCTTGATTTTTGTCGCTTTCCCTATGACTTCATCCGTCAGCAGACTAGGCAGATCATAAAAGTTGGTTACTGGTTTGTTGTTGAATCCTACGATTACGTCACCCATTGTGAGTCCTGCTTTTCTCGCGGGCGAGTCGCGTTCAACCGAGAAAACCATAACTCCTGTCTCTTGGTCTATCCCCGTCTGTTCGGCGAGCTCCTGAGGTATCATAACTGTGTTAGAGACTATACCCAGATATGCGCGTTTCAATTCGCCTCCCAGGATAAGCCGGTCAGTGATCGCTTTGATTTTGTTTGATGGTATGGCGATTCCTCTGGACCAGACATAGGCCGTATTCATTCCAATTGCCTTTCCCGAGACATCAACCAGTGGTCCGCCTGAAAATCCGGGGTTAAGCTTGGCGTCTGTGGCGATTACATTTTCCATTGCTGTACCGCGCCAAGGGCGCAGCGATGCATCTGGGTTAGTGATTATTCCTGTTGTTGCCGTTGGCTGTGTTCTGTTGAAGGGATTTGCGAGGGCGAGTATGAATTGGCCCGTGTTTAGCTTGGTCGAATCGGCGAATTGTATTGGCGTGAAGTCTTCTAAGTGGTCTGACTTTAGCAATGCAATATCATTGTAAGGATCGGTTGCGAGAATTCTTGCTGTGTACATTCTTTCACCCTGACCGATTTTAGCCTCATTGCATCCCTGCAAAACGTGGTTGCAGGTGGCAATGTAGCCTTCCCCGTTGAGAATAGTTCCTGTTCCTCTAGACATGTGGGAGTTAACGCTGACTATGGATTTTGACAGTCTTCTCACGAGCGACGTGGTGGCTTCCGAAATCGATTGCAATACGTCCAATGGGTTGATTAGCTGACTCATCTTAAATTTTACCTCAGAATAAGAGTAGCCCGTCAAGTATTTGTTGACTGGCGATCAGGCGTAACTAGTCACAAAAGACTAGGCCGGCATTAAGAAGACGTCTGTGTTTCCAAAGAACCCAACGTGTTTAGCTGACGCAGAACCTGAGCACAACGTGCTTATGTGCCCCATCAACTGGTAAGAAGCACTTAAGGCCGTATTCAGATTGTTCTCGCGCAGGAATTTTGCCTCAATCGTTAGAACCGAATCTGCAATGACAGCGTCTATTTGGATTCCACCATCCTCAGTGACCCATTTCAAAGCGACAACTTTCTCATTCTCTGAAAGCCCAAACCAACGTAACAGTCCAAACCATTTTCCCCTAAGATTGGTGATAAGGCGCTGGACTTGAGTGTTGGATGGAAGATATGTTTGAAGAAGCGGCACGTTTTCTTCCTTACCGTTGGCTGGTGCAAGTTTCATGCTTTCGATTCTCGGGGTGACTCTGTAGCCACTAGCTTCTTTCTTTATGATGCCCTCTTCTTCAAGCCTTGTAAGAATTCGTGAAAGTGTTTCCTGGTGTAAACCCAACCTTCGCTTCAGTCCGTCAAAAGTGAACGCTGTCAAGTCCTCTTGCTCTAGTAAAGACAAGACCTCTGTGTCTCTTTGACTCAGATAACTTGAATCGAAACTGTAAAAGCCGACATTGAGTAGCGGTATCATCTTCCAAAGGCAAATGCTAGACTTATTATTGAACATTCCTTTCCGCGTCGTCAAGAATCATCTTTGATGTTGGACACATTAACAATCAGAATTTTGGCTCAAGATCCTGCTTTCATAAAATAGTTATTCCAACCTCTAGGTAATGATTCAGACAGGCGATCAACGTTGAGTAAAACGACTGAAATTGAACAGCTAATGAAAGAGAAATCCAGCTTAGAAGACGAATCGCGCCGCCTTGATGAAGAGCAAAAGAAGCTGAACCTGCGGGCAAAAGCGCTTTACGAGAAGCTTATACAAGAGATGAAGAAGAAGAACAGTGAGAAACAGCAAACAGTAAGCCAACTGCAGGCAAAAATTGGCAATCTGGAATCCCAACTCGACAAACTATCAGTTGCTGGTCCATTAGAGACCTCCCAGGCTGAGAAACTCGATTCCAAACAAAATGAAAAGCCAGCAGTGAATCTCCAAGAAGAGCTCTCAGAAGCTGACGAGAACGTAACAGTGGCAGAAATCGAAGAAGAAATTGAGATGACTTC
>CAZWBY010000070.1:0-2380 GCA_964632825.1 uncultured Candidatus Bathyarchaeia archaeon | reverse complement strand
CGGGCAGAAGCAAACTGGATAAGCAAAGGAAAAGCCTATCTAGACCTTAGACGATATTCTCGTGATTGAGGATAGCCCTTTGAACTACGAAATCAAGTATAAGCCCTCATACGCAATGCTCGTTGTCAGCCTGATGGAAGGAGAGATGATAACCGCCGAGTCTGGCGCAATGACGTACATGGACCCCACTGTCGAAGCTCACACGAGGAAGAGAGAACGGGGTATCCTTCAAACCCTCGGCCTTTCTATTATTGGAGGGCAATCCTTCTGGGTTAATGACTACACAGCTACAAAAGGTCCAGGACAGGCTGCCTTCGCATCAGCCCCCGTTGGCGACATAGAAACCCTCGAAATCAAACCGACCAAAGGCTACATAATACAGAAATCAGCATACATCGCCTCAACACAAGGCGTAGACTTGGATGTGAAGTGGGAAGGATTCACGCGAGGTCTGTTTGGACAAGGCTTGTTCATGCTCAAGGTCACGGGGGACGGAACACTTTTCATAAACACGTTTGGGGCAATAGATAAACACGTCTTGGACGCAAGTCAGACACTCATCGTTGACAACTTCCACCTTGTAGCCTTCAGCGACAACTGCACGTACAAGGTCAGACAGTTGGGAGGTCTCAAAGAGACTCTGCTCAGCGGGGAGGGATTAGTAACTGAGATAAGTGGACCTGGAGAGGTTTACATTCAAACCAAGAATCTCCGCGAGTTTGTCGAATGGCTATGGACACTTCTCGAACCAAGAGTAAAGTCAAGAGCACGCTAAACTTGGCTTCTTCTATCTTTCCATTGGGAATGACTTCTCAAGAACAACATTCGCTGGAACTTGGTCAAGAATCATCTGTTCTTCTGCTTTCTTGCTAAGAACGTAAGGCTGCAGAGTCTTTGCCAGCTCCAGCGCAGACTCCAGTTTGGCGCCCCGTTCTGCATAGATTTCAAACAAGGCGCTATCTTTCTTGGCAATGTCCCCGAGCTTGGCTTTCAAGATGACGCCTGCGCCCTTTTCTCTTGGTGCACCAGCCTCACGCGCAATCTGAGCTATGCTCTCGCTGTTTATCCAAAGTACCCTGCCTGACTGACCTGCGGCGACTACTGCAGTTTTGTCTCCGACTTTGATTTCTTCTGGTTTCAGATCGGGATTTCCACCTTGTGCTTCGATTATTTCTCTGAGTTTTTGCTCTGCCCTGCCGGATTGAATTATGCTCTCGGCCTTGTGCTTCCCGCTTTCGATGCCAACCATCTCAAAAAGGAGACCTGCCAAACTTGTCGCCTTCTCGTAAAGATCTCTCGGGCTTTCACCCATTAATGCTGTCAGAGCTTCTCTAGCTTCAAGGGCTGGTCCGACAGCGCATCCTAATGGTTGTTCGCCAAAGGTTAGCGCACACTGAATTGTCAACCCCAGTCTCTTTCCCAAATCCACAAAATCCGAAGCGAGCAAGTAGGCTTCGGTCATTGTTTTGATTTTTGCCCCAGCTCCCGTTGGTATATCGATCACAACGTGAGTCGCCCCTATGGCTTTCTTCTTGCTCATTATCGAGGGTAAGAGCAAAGGGTCTATCCCGAGGGGATACTCAACTTGGATGAAAAGATCGTCCGCGGGTGCAAGCTCCAGACTTCCTCCCCAAACTAGGCAACCGTTGGTTTTGTTTACAGTTTCGCGTATTTCATCAATCGTCAAGTTTACCGGGCACAGTGTCTCTACCCGGTCGGCGGTTCCGGCGGGGGAAGTCACAGCGCGCGAGCTTGTTTTCGGGATGGTCATTCCTGCTGCAGCAATTATTGGCACGATAAGAATTGATGTTTTGTCTCCTGGAATTCCGCCTATGCTGTGCTTATCGAGTATTGGAGCTTCGCCGAAGCTAAGGGTTTTTCCCGTTTCAACCATGGCTCGACTCATGGCTTCGCTTTCTCCCATGCTCAAACCATGTATGCTGAGCGCAGTTAGAAATGCACTGATTTCAATCTCGCTCAGATGCCTCTCGACTACATCCTGAACAATTTTTATGATGTCTTTTTCTCGGAGTCTTTGACCTCTGAGCTTAGCCCTAACGTGAATTAGCGACTCCGGAATTTGCGCCAGCTGCGCCTCCACTCTGTCGCCATCTTTGAGTTTGAGAATTTGCGACGTTTCTTCGTAGAAACCGATGCGGTTTTCAGGAATGTCTTTAGCTACGTTAGCGATGGCTACTATACTATTCTGTTTATGCGCTACACTTATCCTGTCGCCCGAATGAACACCCAAGCTTGCGGCTGTTTCGTCGCCCAAGATCGCTATCCTCTTTCCGCCAGCTGTAATGTGTAGCAATTTGGCAACAAGCTCCATGTTACATCACACTTAGCAGATAGTTTGCCGGATAGTTAAAGATTTTAA
>CAZWBY010000069.1:0-5477 GCA_964632825.1 uncultured Candidatus Bathyarchaeia archaeon | reverse complement strand
CGCATCGAACCCAAATATAGCCCTGCGAAACCAAGCGCCAACACACCGAGAACGTTCACAGCGATGATAAGAACCCCCGCCACCATCTCATAAGCAACCCAATCCATGTTTGTCCATGAACTAGTTTGGTACATGTTCTGAAGATTTTCATCAGTCAGAGCGCTAGAATGTCCCGCAGCCCCAGAACCTGTCAAAACGACGAACATAATCACAAACGCAAACAAAACAACTATTTTGCCAATCGAAGCCATCTTAGATTCTTCTTGTATCTTGCCAGCAAAGACGTAACCAACGATTGAGGCAGAAACTAAAACAGACACAACAAAAGCAACATTAAGACCCCAGACGGAATTCATCGGAACCAACGCAATACTCAACACAGAATAAATCAGAATGTAAATTACAGCCAAAGAAGCCACAGCCACAATGACATCTCCAAACTTCAACCTCTCACCCCCTTTAAAATCAGATAGACAGTTGTTCTTTTTCGTAGATTCAATTATTATGTCTTGTGGGGAAACCTTCGACATCGCGCGCCCCTTCTCAGACGTCGCTCACATCGCTTCGCTCTGCTCGCATGCGCGTCCATCCGATGGCGTCTGAAAGGCTCTATGGAATGAGTGTCAACGTATACACAAGCTCATTCTCGCCATTCACAAACAGGTCAGCTAATACTGCTACCTTCTCGAAGCCAACTTTCTCGTAGAGTTTTCTTGCTGATTCGTTGTCTTCTCCAGTAGTGACCATGACTTTTCTAAGAACATGATCTCCTTCTCCAAAGAACTGCTCCATATCTTCAATCGCAGTCCGAAGAAGCTTCTCTCCGAGGCCCTTTCTTCTGAAGATCTCATCTATCCAAAAATCGCCAATCTCCGTCAGTCCATGGTGTTTCTCTTCAACCACGTTCCAGAACAATGCACCTATCACTTTGCCAGGATGCTTCACCACCTTCACATGATGATAATCAAAGTACGACCTGACAAACCAGCTTGCCTCTTCGCGATTGTGATACAGGTGCGGCGAACTATAGATTGTTATGAGATCTTCAATGTCGGCTTTATCTGCATCTACAATCATACACCAGCAGTTGCTAGTCAAGTGGGCTTAAGTCTAACTATCTTGTGTGCACGCGCATACACGCGAGACAACGCCGATACGATGCGCGCGCCCATTTCATTTTCGCTCAGGGAGTTGGCTAAATGTTCCATCTGAGGAACGATAGACGGCGATCCTCCCAATACGCTTCCAGCCATTTTTCTGCCTGCGTTGAATCGTCGCCACAATGACCTCAGAATCCGGGTCCTTCTTTCCCGACCAAATAGCAAGCTGAAGATTGTCTGTTTCACTCAGACGTATCCTAAAACTGGCTTTTGGTTGACGCGACCGCAAATCTCCTAAGCTCTCTTCAGAACGTGAGGGCGATGCAAGTGGAGTCATTTTCTCATCGACACGAACGCCCGTGATTCCCTCAACCATGCTCTTGACTCTTTCTTGTTCTCTTTCATGTTCTTCTTTCGACAAATATCCCGGATAGGTGCGACGTTTCCCCAACAGGCTCTCCCACAATCGAGTCTTTCCTTTGTTATTTAAGCATGGCGCGCGCAGCCAAACAGGTCAATTGCTTATACTTTTATATGCAGAGACTCCTCCAATGTCACTGCTTGATCTCGTGTGGTGTTCTCACCTAGAGGAATAAACATGATGGAAAAACTTGAAAAATGCGTACAACTTGGAGACAAGTTGGGCGCAGAATTCACCGAAGCCCGATTCGATAACCTTATCCTCAGAACCCTGCTACGCACCAATGACGCTTGGAAGGACATCATCCTAAGGTTTCGTAGGGGAATCGGAGTCACGTGCTACTGCGGCGGAGTCTCAGGCTACTCTTTCACCGCCAGCGAAAGCAAGAAAGAACAAGAAGAAACCGTGACAAGAGCATACAAAATGGCTAAAGCCTCAGCCAGCGCGGCATCACTAAAACTGGACTTCAGCAAAAG
This sequence comes from uncultured Candidatus Bathyarchaeia archaeon, assembly GCA_964632825.1. Taxonomy (GTDB): domain Archaea; phylum Thermoproteota; class Bathyarchaeia; order Bathyarchaeales; family Bathycorpusculaceae; genus UBA11855. The sequence continues at coordinate 3,480 of CAZWBY010000069.1, read as the reverse complement.
ACCAGCAGTCAAAAGCAGAAAAACAGACACATTCCCCATAAAAATCCACCCCAGAACCAAAGATTTGAGCTACAAAACCGACATGGTCAACAGAGCTGTTGACACAGCGCGAGAATTCGGAAAAAAAATAACCAACATAACTGCAGCGTACGGAGAACTGCACGGACAGAAATTGTTCACAAACAGCGAAGGCTCAACTGTTGATTGGAACTTCGAAGTAATTGACTTACTTTGCTCAGTTGTCTCCAAAACAAAGTCTGGAGACCTTGTTGGAGGGGAAGGCTCCGCCGGCGGAACAGCGGGACTGGAACTCTACGACCAGAAAGGGTCAAAACCTGAAGACATAGGAAAAGAAGCAGGCACAAACGCCAAAGAGCAATTAAAAGCGAAAGCGTGCCCCGCAGGCAAGTTCAGGGCACTTATAGAAAACCAGTTGACAGGCGTGTTAGCGCACGAGTCTTTCGGCCACCTCAGCGAAGGCGACTTCATTGTCACCGGCGAATCTCCTCTAACAGGAAAAATAGGATCCAAACTTGGCACTGAAAACGCCACAATCATAGACACTGGAACACCCGACATCAAAACTCACGGAGGCTTATGGGTACCATATGACGATCAAGGCACAAAGGCAAACAAGACGATAGTCCTCGACAAAGGTATACTCAAGCACTACCTGCACAGCAGGGGAACAGCGCAGTACCTAAAGCAGAAATCTACAGGTAACTGCAGAGCAATACACTTTGGCTTCAACCCAATACCCAGAATGACGAACACGTATTTCGCTCCAGGGTCCCTGACAAAGGAGGAAGCCGTTGAGCTATTGGATACCGGCATATACGCCATCCAGACCGTAGGCGGCCAAGTTGAGGGCGACGGAAGCTTTCTTTTCAAGGCAGTTCGAGGCTACTGGGTAGAAAGGGGCAAAATCAAACACCCCCTCCGCGAAGTCGCTCTGTCAGGCAACATTCTCAAGCTGCTATCAGAAGTTGAGGGCGCAACCAGAGACCTCCGCATATACGCGGGGTACTTCGGCGGATGTGGAAAAGGAGGCCAAAGTCAACTGCCTTGCGGATTAGGAGGTCCTGAACTGGTCGTCGGAGAAGTGACTTTCGGCGGCAAAGCAGGTTAGACAAGGGAGAAGGTGAATTGTAAATGGAGTATGAAAACCTAAAAGATGAATTGCTTTCAGCCCTAGACAACGGCTTAAAATACGCAAGGAGGGTTGACAAAGCAGCGGAATTCGAGCTGTATCTATTCTGCCGAAACCAAGCCAAAGTTATTATCAAACAAGGCGCAGTGGAAGCAACAGACGGAGTCGTCAATGGTAACGCAGTGCGTGTTGCCAAACAGAAACGCGTCAGCTTCGCTTCATCAAGTGGCATCTCAATTGACAGGATAAAACATAGCATCAACGAAGCCGTAGCCAGCCTAAGGTTAGGATCATTCACAGACGCACGATTCAAAGGATTCTGCGAACCTAAGAAACCAGGCAAGGAAGGGAAATTTACAAGAGAAATACTGGATCTGAGAAAGGAGGACCTCATTAAGTACGCAAGCAGTCTGATCAAGGCTGGACGGGATTTTGACAAAAGAATACACGCGGTGGAAAGCTACTGCTCAGCCGAATGGGGTGGATTTGCAGTTGGAAACACACGAGGCCTTCAGCAGGCTTCTAGGTCAGCTTCAAACGGCTGCCAAGTCAGCTGCATGGCTATAAAGAATGAAGAACGCCGAGTAGCCTATGAATACGATTTCACACGAGAACGCCTCATGAAGACCGAAGACTTGGGCAAAATCGCCGCGCAAAAAGCCATCGACCTGCTCGACGCGAAAAAACTTGACAAAACAACGACTCTACCAACAATCTGGGAACCTATTGCGGCAGCCGCCTACATTTACGCCAGTTTGGGACAAGCCATAAGCGGACGTGCCGTCGTAGAGGGCCTCTCCCCACTCGCAGACAAGGTTGGCAGGGAAATCGGAACCACGGATCTGACAATTATCGATGATGGACAAGACCCTTCCAGCCTAAACACAGAAGCAGTCGACGCAGAAGGGCACCCACAACAACGCAACGTCATAATCGACAAAGGATACCTACGCCACTTCGCGTTTGACACCTACTACGCGCGCATTCACGGCACAGAATCAACCGGCAATTGCTCAAGGGGAGGCGGAGCTTTTGGTTCGAGCCTTCCCTACGAAGCATCACCTTCGATCTCCACGAAATCCTTGGAAGTCCTTTCAGGAAAAAAAGGAATAGACGACTTGATCTCTGATGTGGACGGACAGGCGATACTGATCGCTGACATGCCCATAGGCATCTTCCACAGCAGCATCTCAACCGGAGAATTCTCAGCTGTCGCACAGTCCGCCTTCCTCGTTCAGAACGGCGAAAGAAAATGGCCTCTGCAACCGGTATCAGTCTCAGGCAACTTCTACAAAGGCTTCAAGCAACTCGTCGATGTTGGCAACGACTTGAGAAAGACGCCGCTTTCGGTAGAGACACCAAGCATAATCTTCAATGGATTCTCAATTGTCGGGTAGACAGCGCACGACACTTCGAGTGGCACGCGCGCGCCAACCAACCAAAAACGACCGATGCCCTGCGGAAAAGATATAGCCAAACCAATCCGACTGTTCTGACGGGTGATTCGAGGTGCTCGAGGGGAAGCTTGTGAATATGAGGGTTATGGAAAAGAGTGACATAGACTTCTTTGTGGAGAATTTTAACAAACCCGATTCGTGGGGGGAAATCGACTTCGTCACGCAAATGTCGAAGGGAGAGCTGACAAAGGGGTTTGACAGTCCCTCACCATTGCAGGTCGTAATTGAAAGGAAGCGGTTCATAGTCGAGAAGAAGGATGGCACAAAGATAGGGTGGATTTCGCATCGGCTTGCTCAGCCAGATGGGTGGACTGAAATTGGTTACTTGATCATTCCAACTGAAAGAAGAAAGGGCTACGGGACTGAAGCGATTCAACTAATGGTGGATTATCTATTCCTGACAAGAGATATCGTTCGTGTGCAGGCAGGCACGCACGTCAGAAATAGACAGTCGCAGAAGATTTTGGAAAAAGCTGGCTTCAAGAGAGAGGGGACTATACGTAGAGCTTATTTCATTCATGGCGAGTGGGCTGACCACTACATGTATAGCATTCTCAGGGAAGAATGGAAAGAGCCAAAAACACTGGCAAAGACAACACCAAAACGTAACAGTCTACCTCATAAAAGAAGGTGAACAGCACCTAGGACAAAGTCGAATAACAATCACTCTCCAATATTCGCGCACGCCTGCATACGCCGAAAGCTCCTCCGCTTAAACATTTTCGGGAACGTGCCCTCCCTTGCGAAGGTTACCCTCCCAAGAAGCTCAATGCCTCATCGCGCCGCAAATCACCTTTCTCAGATTTGTGTGATTGTCAACAACGCAAGAAAGACCCCATAAATGGAAAGAAGAGCTATACCCTTCAGTTTGCC
>CAZWBY010000068.1:0-5661 GCA_964632825.1 uncultured Candidatus Bathyarchaeia archaeon | reverse complement strand
CTCAAATCGAAAACCTGGCTTTCAGCAAGCCAGCAAACCCCGAGTTCGGGCAACTTGCCTCCTCGCTCTCCTTCGAACTGGCGAAAAAAACCAAACAGAAGCCAATCAGTCTGGCAGAAACCCTTGTCAAAGCCGTGGACAAGAGGAAGTTCCGCCTTATCGACAAGGTTTGTCCAGCAGGCGCTGGATACGTAAACTTCCATGTTAACTATTCGAAGTTCTCTGCGCTTACGATCCGGTCAATTCTGCAGACTGGCAGTGAATACGGTCTTGTGAAAACTGATCAGCCACTGAGGGTGATAGTTGAGCACACGAGCGTTAATCCCCTTCATCCAATCCACATTGGGCAAGCCAGAAACCCGATGCTTGGCGATTCCTTAGCGCGACTTCTTAAGTCCAGGGGACACACGGTTAGCCGCCATTACTACATTGATGACGTTGGAAGGCAATCTTCAGTGGTTGCTTATGGCTACGCAGCATTGGGCAAACCCAAACCTGACTCGAAATCGGACCTCTTTGTTGGTCGAATATACACGATAACGAGCTGCCTAGTGGAAATCAATCGCTTGAAAAAAACCCTAGAAGATTCGGGTTCAGCCAAATCTTCCGATGATGTTGCCAAGCTGAACAAAGAGCTCACCGAGTGGGTATCAATTGCAGCCGAACTCGAAGGCAAGTTTCCAGAGCTTTTCGAGAAACTGCTGAAGCGGATCAGCAAAGACCCGGATCCTGAAGAAGAGATTAACAGGCTGAACCGCGCCTACGAGGACGGCGAACCTAAGGCAAGACAGCTCATACGAGAGGTAAGTGAGTTGTGTCTTGATGGCTTCAGAAAGACTCAGGAACGTGTGGGCATTTCCTACGATTCGTGGGACTGGGAAAGCGACTTCGTATGGAGCGATCAAGTGGGTGAGGCCTTAAGAAAGCTTGAGAAATCGCCGTTTGTCCTTTCTGAAGAAGGTGTGCTTGAGTTCAACGCCGAGAAAGTGGTGAACGCGTTAGACCTCAAAACAAAGCTGGGCTTGAAAGAAGATTACGAAGTTCCCCCTCTGACCCTTGTGCGTGCAGACGGTACAACGCTTTACACGACTCGTGACGTTGCTTACTCGCTGTGGAAGTTTAGTCGAGCCGACAAAGTAATCAACGTCATTGGCACGGAACAGTCCCTAGCTCAACTCCAATTGAAGATTGCTCTTTACGCCTTGGGTTTTGCAAAAGAAGCTGACAACTTCGTTCACTTTGCGTATAATCTTGTCAGCCTTCCTGGCTACAAGATGTCAAGCCGCAGGGGGCACTACATCACTTTTGACGAGGTCTTAGACGAAGCAGTCGAACGGGCTTTCGAAGAGGTTTCGAAGCGTTCTCCGCAATTGACCGAAGCTGAGAAGCGCAAGATCGCGAACTTTGTGGGAATTGGAGCAGTCCGTTATGCCCTCGTTGACGTTGACGCTTCCAAGCCCGTGGTTTTCACTTGGGACCGCGTGTTGAACTTCGAGACAAACAGTGCTCCTTACGTGCAGTACACGCACGCGAGGGCTTGCAGTATCCTGCGCAAAGCTGATAGGTCTCCAAAGAATCCAGATTTGGGTCTGCTAACCGAGAGATTGGAACGCGATCTGATTTTGGCTTTGGCCAGTTTTCCAGACACTTTTATCGAAGCCACAGAATACCTGAAACCGAACTTTATTGCGGATTATGTTAACTCGCTTGCAGACAAGTTCAACACCTTCTACAATGCATTGCCAGTGATCAAGGCTGAAACGCAAGAATTGAGCGATGCCCGGATTGCGCTAACTCAGGCGATACAAACAGTTTTGCACAATGCTCTGAACCTAATCGGTGTTATTGCTCCGGACAAGATGTGACCTTATACCGGAAATTACTGTCCACATCAAAAACTTGATAGGCTGATTGTGAAATCAGAAGACAAATTTCAAATATGAGTCGTATAATCTACAACGAGGTGCACTCAAGATGAGCGACTCTTATTTCACACGGAAACTCGAACCAATAATAGTCAAAGAGAAGAGCGTTTCCCAACTCCTGGCTGAAATGGGCAAGACAGCTTACCAGGGAAGAAAACTCGGGGAAGCAGTTGATGTCTGGGAAAACATGATCCGAGAAAAAGACTTGACCATAGCAATGGGCTTTGCCGGATCCATGAGCACTGCCGGACAATGGACAATAATCAATTGGTTGATCGAAAACCGTTTCATAGACGTTCTCATCAGCACAGGCGCCAACGTTTCGGAAGACATAGTCGACGCCATGGGTTTGGGCTACTGGCAGGGCAGCCACATGGTTGACGACGAAGCTTTGCTAAAGGCAGATGTCAACAGGTACTATGACGTTTTCGGGAAAGAAACAGACTACCGCAAGATGGAGGAGCTTGTCACAAATTTCGTCATGACATTGCGGACTGACTTCAACTATTCATCCTCAGAGTTCCTTCACCTATTGGGCAAATACCTAAGCAAAAAAGGTGTCAAGAGCATAGCCGCCGTGGCCGCGGAAAACAACGTGCCGATCTTCAGTCCTGCACTTGTCGACAGCGCGTATGGCGAGACGTTCCTCATGGCTAAGAACCAGGGGCACAATGTTGTGCTGGACTCTGTCAAAGAGTTTGACCAGTTCGTCACCATAGGAACAAAAACAAAAGATGTCGGCGTGGTCTACATCGGCGGAGGCGTTCCGAAGGACCTGACCCAACTCATCGCGATCTCGGTTTCACCCATGACTAATGATCAAGGCGTTCCAGGGAGAGAAGGGCACCTGCGCAAAGGCATACAGGAGTATTATTATCCCCACAAGTATGCTGTCCAGATAACCACAGATGCTCCACAATGGGGAGGATTGTCAGGCTGCACGCTTGAAGAGGCTGTCAGCTGGGGCAAGATAAACAGCGAGAGTGGAAAAAGAGCTGTATGCTACTGCGACGCGACAATTGCTCTGCCGCTGATAACGCATGCTCTCTGCGAGAGAGTGAAGGAGAAACGCAAAGGGCCAGACATGTCTTGGCTCTTCAAAGCAGTCTGGTAGTAAAACTAGCCGAGTCGAGTTAGCAGCGAACTAAGCATTACTGGGAGTATCAGGGAAGCATCGCCTTCGACCATAATGCGTTTCGCTTTTTCATTTATTTTTCCCCATGAGACGGCTTCACGCGGTCTGGCGCCGGATAAACTTCCATCCCATTCGTCCGCTGTACTTACGTAGACGACGTAGTCTAATCCGTCCTTGAATTGGTTCCACCAGATTGTGTGATGCTTGCTGATTCCGCCGCCTATTATCAAGGCACCTGTTTCTTTTGCTGTGAACACCAAATCGCTCAGGTGGCCGGAATCCTTGAGGAGGTTCAGTTTGAAATCGTGGTCTTGGCTGAAGAGCCATGTTTGGTATCCAACGGCACCGTCAGTTATCCCTGGAACGTAGACTGGGATGTTTTGCTTTGCTGCCCAATAGAGGATGGAGGTCTCGTTGCAGACTCTTTGACCTATTTCTCGGCAAAACTGGCTAGGGGTGATCTCCTTTGTTCCTTCGTTCCAGAGTTCCTCCAGAACCTGCTGGATTTTCTCTTCAATTATAGTTCCGTAGCTTTCATTTGGAACGAGGACATTTCCCAAGCGGTTTATGCCCTCTTCATGAAGTTTGGAGTCGTTCATGACGAATGATCCGCGGTAGTATTTTCTCCAACACCGCGCTAGGTCGTGATCAAGCGTGCCGCATGTTGTAATTACCACATCTACCAGTTTTCTTCTAATGAGTTCTCTGAATATTCCACGTGTGCCTGTTGCCACGAGGTTTCCCGTGAACGAAACAAACTTCACGCAGTTCTGAGCTTTGATCATGCTTTCCATTATGTTGACGCCGGTGGCTAGTTTTCCTGCAGTGAACCCCCAAGCCTTTTCCATTTGCGTTACAAGCTCATCCACTGATGTTTCGCTTGAAAAATCGTAGTCTTCGATGGCATCTCTCAACATGGTTTCACGTTCTTTTCCATGTCACAGTGTCTTGGTAGGAATAAATAGGTGTCGAAAAGTGAGCGAGTTACTCTGTTAGGTACTTGATAATTCGGGCATAGATGTCCTTGTCTCTCAAGTCTTCATAGCCAGCGTAGATGCTTGGGTTATCGTTGACTTCTACCACCACGTACTCGCCGTCAACTTCCTTTATGTCTACTCCGTACAGTCCTTTTCCGACGACTCTGCATGCCTTTAGGGCGACTTCCCTGAGTCTCAAGGGGGCATTTTTCTTCTTCATCGACACCGTTCTTCCCCAGATCACTGTGGGTTTTCCTCTGAGTTTTGCTCCGTGTTTCCATTTTCCTTTTGGGATCATGTACTTGCAGACATAGAGAACCTCGTCGTTCAAGACACCTACTCTCCAGTCAAAAGCAGTTGGCACGAATTTTTGGACAGCTAGAACGTCGGACTTCTTGAAATACTTCTTGGCGACATCGCGAAAGCTTGTTTCGCAAGCTGCTTTCTCAACGTATTTCGAGAAGCTAGTGTAGGGCGCTTTAATCACAACAGGCTTTCCTAGCTTATCAAAGATGCTTACCAAGCTCTTGTGGTGGAGTTCGTCTTTGTTCAGAAACAGCGTGGGAATATGCGGCACTCCGAACTTCTCAAAAAGCGCGTACTGATGGATCTTGTTTGCACAGATCTTGATGGATTCTGGATCATCCACTACTTTCAGCCCAAGTTCCCAAGCGGTCTTAGAGACAACGTATGAAGCATACAAAGGGTCCGTCGTCGCGCGGATAAACACAGCGTTGTATTTCGGGATGTCGGAGATGTCTTCCCGGAAGATGAACTGGAACTCCTGGCCTGCGCTTTCCGCCGCTTGCTTAAAATTGTGAAGAGCGGCTCCCTCTCTTCGATCGGAGAAATTGTATTTTTCCACGAAGCAGGCAATTTTACCCACTAATGTGTTCACCTTGTTCAGAAAAGCGCGAGATCTCTTCAGATATCCTTCTTCGATCGAAAATCGTGACTTCACTCTTAGCCAAAGGCTGAAGACCACACAGATACGCCCTGTTTTCAACTTTTTGCACATGAAGCTTGCAAACCGGTATCTTGAAGGTTGAATAGACTTTCCCGGCGAGAGTTTTCTCTTCTTCCGTTCCCTCGCATTTGCCGAAAATCGTCTTGAGTACGATCATCTCGCCCTTTAATGGTTGCACGCAAACTGCAAACTTGTAGTTCATTCCTAGGCTCTTCACTGCCCTGTAGAGCGCGCTTCTGTTTTTCGCGATTTTGTAGCCGTCATGGATGAATGGGTTGACTGCTAGGACCACCACTGGGAATCCGAGTTCAGACGTTATCCTCTTTATTGAATCTGTGACTATGAACGGCAAGGTTGGGATTCCAGCTCTGGCGGCTCTTAAAAGAAGAATTGGCGGTCTACTTGTATCAATTATATCTTCGCTTGATGGAATAACTTGGCTTCCGAGGATTTCAGCGTGCAAAGAAACGTAGTACCCGGCTTTCATGTACCGGTAGTCGTTGTTTATGTTGACAGTGAAGTCTCTTGTTAATGATTTCAAAAACTTCGAAGGTTTAATTACGTTTGATTTAGCGGTTAGGTCGATACTTGAAACGACCAACACTCATAGGACACCAGACAATAGGGAACGCGATATCGCGTGGGTCATATTTAAGA
>CAZWBY010000067.1:0-5772 GCA_964632825.1 uncultured Candidatus Bathyarchaeia archaeon | reverse complement strand
GCTTCATATTTTACATAGAATGGTTTTGACATGAGCCTCACCCTTTAAAGGCACAATCTTATCAAGACTTCCTATTTATGAAGTTTTCGACTGAAAAATCATCGGAATTATCTTCGGGAAACCATGGACGTCGAAAGGTTTAAATAAAGATTTACGGTGACCTACTCATTTTTCGAGAGGGGGATGGGGCTGCAGAGATTAGGTAAAGTTATGAGTGTAACGCCATCCCGGAACTTAGTGGTTAAGACAGAGATAGCCCCAAAGATTGGTGCTGCAGTCGTTGACGAGAACTTAAAGGTCATCGGCAAAGTTTTCGACGTGATTGGACCAGTGTCATCTCCTTACGCAGTAATTAGGCCAACCATCAAAGAACCTGAGCGACTATCTAATAAACAGCTCTACTTGATGCTCTCGAAAAAAAACAGGAGCAAAGAATGATGAGTGGCGGTAGTGATCTCCGTGAAGATATCGACTCCTCACTTTCAACGACAAAAGCGGAGCAGACCAGAGTTCAATCCTGCCCTGAATGTGGAAGCACTAGGATAATGCGTGACTACGAATGCGCAGAGATAGTCTGCATGGACTGCGGCTTTGTGGTCGCCGCTAAAATAGCAGACCGGGGACCTGAATGGAGGGCTTTCGACGATGAACAACGGTCAAAACGAACGCGCGTCGGCGCGCCGTTAACGTACACTATCCATGATAAAGGTTTGTCAACCACGATAGATTGGCATGACCGAGACATTTATGGCAAGAGTCTGTCGCCTGGGCAGAAGGCACAGGTTTATCGCCTCAGGAAATGGCAACGGAGGATAAGAGTCTCGGATGCCACCGAGCGCAACTTGGCTTTTGCCTTGTCAGAAATCACAAAGATCTCTAACAACTTAACCCTCCCTAAGAATATTCTCGAAACGGCTTCTGTTATTTACAGAAAAGCTGTGAAAGAACGGTTGATACGTGGTCGGTCGATCCAAGGAGTAACGTCCGCAGCGATTTACCTTGCTTGCAGGCAGTGCGGGTTGCCCAGAACATTGGACGAGATTTCCCAGTCTTCAACGGTGAACAAGAAAGAGGTTGGCAGAAGCTACCGTTTCTTGATAAAAGAGTTGAACTATTCTATTCCGCCGCTTAGACCGAGCCAGTATATCACAAAGTTCTCAAATCAGCTCACGATGCAAGGAAAGGTCGAGGAGATTGCCCACAAAATCTTGGCGGCAGCGAAGGAGCTTAAGCTGACTTCGGGTCGTGGTCCAACTGGAATCGCGGCAGCGGCGAGCTACATAGCCTCGGTGCTGACTGGAGAAAGAAAAACACAACGAGAGATAGCTGAAATAGCGCAGGTTACGGAAGTCACGATTCGAAATCGGTATAAAGAACTAGTTGAAAGGCTAATGTTCCAGATGAGCATTTAGACGAACATTGTCAGTCACATCGCCGGATTATGTTGACGCGCAGTTCGTTCGTCGCTCGATTAGTCACAAACTGAGGACGCCCAAATGAGAATACATCTTGACAGTCATGGCATTTCCTTCAAAAACGGGGGATTATAGAAGTGGCTGAATGCCCCCGTTGTGGAACGGAAGTTGCCACGGCTTCAAAGAGCTGGCCTGTGCATTTTGGAAAACCACAGCAAGGCAGGATGACTCAATTAGCTATCGGAATTTTCGAGTGCCCTCAGTGTAAAACCAAGTTTAGGTCACGTATGAAGACAAGTGCGCAGCAAACGAGCTCACCAAATGTTAGAGAATTGGTCGATAGAATAAAAGGCATACGCGAAGGTTTCGTCCTGACTCTAGCTACACTCCGAGAGAAGATTAACACATTGGAAAAGGAGAGGTCAACTCTTCTCGCCGAGGCAGAGGAATTAAGAAGAGCCGCTGAGTCACGCGCCAACGCTCTTGAGAGTGAAGTTAGTCAACTTCGTCAGGAGATCAAGTCTCTAAAAGAACTCCTAGATTCGACGAGCGTGGGATAACCCTCATCGCGATTTGTTTAGCTCGAATTCATCTCAAAACATAGCTATTTTTTTAAGCAGGGTTCTTACTTACTGTGGTTCATGCCCTATAGGTTCACCTTCGATTTGTCGCCTGTGCCTCGTTTCTTCTTTACTGAAATCGCCAGAATCAGCTACCAAAAAGGTGTGCACAAATCACTTCTCAATACCCTCCAGGAAGTCATCAAGAAATTCAGGATACAAGAGGCCACGGGCCTTAACCTTTCGGACGCGGTTGTCGTCATCCAAGATCTCATCGACCTTCAAGCGATCAACCTGGTAGAGAGAAAGAAGTTCCTGAAGACTAAGAAGAGAGCAGTATTCCTGCCACATTGCTCAAGGAGATTCATGGACAGTCGTTGCAAAGCAGTTTTTGATGAGACCCTGCCCTCTTATGTTTGTGCTCATTGCAGTCCTGACTGCCTTGTCAACAAAGCAGATGGCGTGGCAAAGAGAAGCGGATACGACGTTTATGTTTTGCCAGGAGGATCATGTGTAGCAAAAATTCTGAAAAAATCAAGGTATGAGGGTATAGTGGGCGTAGCCTGTGGTGAAGAAATCAGGGTTTCTACCGGAACTCTGCAAGATTCTGGTGTCGCAGCCCAAGCCGTTCCACTGATTAAGAATGGCTGTTCAAACACGGTTTTTAACATGGAGACTCTGATCAAGACACTCTAGAAAACTTTCTACTTCACGATCTCGCGTTTCTTCCAGCGCAGGTTCTTGCCTCGGCATTTCCTGCATTTTATGGCGGTTGAAGCGTTGGTCGATCCACAATCTCTGCATATCTTCTTATACAGTCTCGCTTTCTGAGCTATTGACTTCTTGACCGGGTCTAGTATAGGCATTAGGCAACTTCCTTTTGGGCTAGGACTCTGACGCCTCTGTGTCAAATATACCTTTTGCATCAACAGAAAAACAGGGTCATGCTTCTTGATGCGATTATTCTGTGCTGCCTGATCAGATTCTGAACTTCACGCTCGAACAATTTCAAGAAATGGGCTCTTCCTACTTCACAGTCTCAATCGTGACATAGGAACGAGTGTCCTGAATTCCCTCTAGGGCATACAGCGTTTTGAGCACTTCGTCCAAGTTTTCTCGTTCCACGATTATTAGTGCATCAACCTCGCCAGCTATTCTAAAAGCCCTGCTTACGGCAAGTTCCTTGATTTTCTCGTACACGTGGATTCTTTTCAGCGGTTCTATCTTCAGAAGGATGAATGCTGGGGCGGTTGATACACCTAAGGCGTTTAATCCTTTTTCCGTGACGTCTATGAAGCCTCTGCCAGTGCGAATGTACCCAGCGTTTTTGAGTTTTCGCAAGTGCACATTCAATGCCTGCCGACTTATTCCAAGTTGCTGTGACAACTCGTCTTGCTTCACGCGTAGAGTGTAGCTGCTTGTGGATTTGCCGTTCTTATAAAGCGTCTTCAGAAGCTGGACTGAACGCTTAGTTAGGGGTTCCAAGCCTATCTGCCTACTAGTTTGTTAAATTAAAGCTTTACAATTATCGCGTTATTTAAGACTTTACCCAGACATAACGTCATCAGAATTTCCTTTGACGCCAATTTCAAGCGTTTTCGTGGAAATCACGAGGATGCACCACAATCTATTTATTCACGAATAAAAAAACTAAACAAGCCTCCAAACGATGGTGAGGGGCAAACCGCTGCATGCCAGAGAGCAATTCGGTGTTGGTCGGAACAAAACCAGTGATGAACTATGTGCTTGCTTGCATCACTCTTTTCCACGGTGGTGCAAAAGAAATCAACGTTAAAGCGCGTGGACGATCCATTTGCCGTGCAATAGACGTCGTAGAAGTTGTTAGACGACGATTTCTGCCTGAAGTGAAGGTGAAGAGTGTGGGAATAGGAACTGATCAATTCGCACCCAGAGAAGAAGGTAGTTCAACGAGCAACGTAAGCACCATTGAAATAACTCTACTACGGTAATTGGTCGCCCGAGCGATTGGCATTGGAACTCCTGCCTTGTTTGCGAGAGAGGTCTTCTAATGAAGACGGAACTGTGTAGTTTCTGCCTAAAGAGTGGCATGCTATGCCAAAAGTGCGCAGCCAAAGTCAAGGCTGGCGACATAAGTGACTTAGATCTGAGAATAGCTCGATTGTTGTTGTCTCTTGAGGAGAAATATCCGTCACTGCAAAACGTCTGTTTCTATAAAGCAGTTGACGTGAATAAGACTCTGGCTGTTCTTGTTGGACGTGGTGATGTACCACGAATTTTGGGTTATGGCGGGAAGATTGTTAAGGCCATTAGTGATGAGACAGGCAAATCTGTTCGCGTTCTCGAGCAAGGTGTTGATGACCGCAAGTTTCTTGAAGACCTGTTCATCCCGCTGAGCATTCTGACAATAAACACGATTTGGCTTCCTGATGGAACGACCGAGACCAGAGTCATTTTGAGAAGAAGACGCAGCGGTCAGCTGCCGTTTGACTTGAAGGCCATAAAGGAAATTGCCCAAAAGATGCGGAAGATGTCGTTGCGCGTCGAGTTTGCTGACTAAAGGGAGCGCGACTAGTAATGGATTTGGACCCAATCGGTACTTGGACTAGGACTCATTATTCCTCAAGAGTAACTCCAGAAATAGACGGCCGAGAGGTGACTTTATTCGGCTGGGTCCAAGAGATCCGCGACCTGGGCGGCATCCGCTTTATTATATTACAGGACAGAGAAGGCACAGTTCAAATTACTATTCCGAAGAAAAAAGTCAGCGCGGATGTCTTGGCAAAGTCTGAGTTCTTGCAGAAGCGGTTCAGCGTTGCAGTGAGGGGCCTTGTGAAGAAGACAACGATGACGCCGCGAGGCATCGAAGTAATACCAAGCGAAGTCAAGGTTTTGAGCGTAGCCTCGGGTCAACTGCCTCTTGACGTCACAGGCAAGACGCCAGCCAACATTGAAACAAGGCTAGATGCAAGAGCATTGGACCTAGCGCAGGAGCAGAGTATTGCTGTTTTCAGAATTCAACATTCAGCCTTGGAGGCAGTTCGGGAATTCCTGTTTGAAAAGGGCTTTCTGGAAGTTCATACTCCGCGCATCATAGCTTCTGCCACTGAAGGCGGCGCAGCATTATTCGCGGTTGACTATTTTGGTGAAAAGGCGTATCTAGCCCAGAGCCCCCAACTGTACAAAGAGCAGCTGGTAATGAGCCTAGAGAAAGTTTTTGAGGTAGGTCCATTCTTCCGAGCTGAAGAATCACACACTCGACGACACCTGAGTGAATTTGTTTCTGTAGATATTGAACAAGCATTTGCGAACTCGGAAGTCGTGATGAGCCTTCTTGAACAGCTTATTCAGCACGTTTGCATGGCTATTAAGGAGAAGTGCGCGACCGAGCTATCCACTCTCAAGCACAAGTTGACCATTCCCGAAGTTCCCTTCAGACGCCTAACCTACGACGAAATCCTCAGCGAATTGAAAGAACAAGGCGTTGCTGTACCTTGGGGTGAGGATATACCCACGGAGGCATTCAGGGTTTTGGGTAAGCTACATCCTCATTTCTATTTCGTCGTTGATTGGCCAACTCGTTCCAAAGCATTCTACATCAAGCCAAAACCCAACAAACCCGAACTATGCGAGGGTTTTGATCTAATGTGGCGATGGATAGAGCTCGTATCCGGCGGAACTCGCATAGCTGAAAAAGAATCTCTGGAAAAAAGGTTAAGGGAACAAGGCTTGAACCCTGACGCCTTTAAGCACCATCTTCAGACATTCGACTACGGTATGCCGCCTCATGCTGGGTGGGCGATAGGGTTGGAAAGACT
>CAZWBY010000066.1:0-6346 GCA_964632825.1 uncultured Candidatus Bathyarchaeia archaeon | reverse complement strand
GGGCTGACAGGGCTCTGATAATTCTAACAGCATTGGCTGGCAGACTGCATTTCTCTGTTCTTTCCCCCATAATTTGGGCACCGAGAGCCCCAGCAGACCAATATCAGCTAAACTAGGGCTGAGAATCAGCGCTACGGCTTGATTCCCATTTCTGCTGAAGAACTGTAGCCAAGTTGCCGTCTTCGAGAATTAGAGCGCCGTAATAGCTGCAGTTTTTGCACTGCCAAAGCGACCAGAACTGAGGCATGCCTTGAGCCCAGAAGACGTCCGTCGAGCCACATTTTGGGCAGAACTTCAGCGCAAGCTTCCGCTTCCTATTTCCAGGAACCTGCGCTTTCCCAACACGCATGGAACTACCTGCGTCCTCTGTTTTTCATAACTCTCTTCAAAAGTCTCTTCTTAGGGAGCTTGGGCTTCTTAACGCGAACATCCGTTGTCATCGTTAATCCCCGAGTATACTCATAGCACCTCGCTCTTAAGCCTAATCGTTCGTGGCGATTTCAAATTGCTTGTTTACTATTGCGATTCCACATAGATTTGCGGATTGCATGAAACCTTAAGAGGCCGATGCCTAGCATAGGGCAACTGAGAGTCCGTGTAACCTTGTGGGCTAGAGCGACAAAGAGACTGCGGATCATGAAGAGGTATCTCCCGCATTCAGTTGCAGCTGGGTTTGCCCTAGGCTTCGTTAGCTGGTTTTGGATAGGTTATCTCGAGACTTTCAAGATCGAGACTCTGTTTTTGACTTGGTTTGGCTGGTTCCTGTCTATGCTCTTTGTCGTGCCAGCGGTCTTATGCGACGAGTTTAGTTCCGCTTGAGACCTCCCGATGAAGAGGATTCCGTCTTGAGCTAGGGGTATCCTCCTGCTACAACACAGTAACTTGCGTAGAATGTGTAGCGTATGTGTAGCTGCACCATGGGGTTTTTCTGGTTTCTTGCGGATGTGTTGTACAGTTTTGTTTTTTTTGTAGCATATGTTGTTCTTGGCTTTGTTTCGGCGTTCGATGTGTTATGCTCTCGAGATTCATGGGAGTGCGTTATGCTTGAGTATGCTTGCATTATGTATGAAGTGTTATATCGGCGTTATGGGTAGTAGTGAATCGTACGAGATATGTCTCAAGAAGGACATATCGTATACCCGTACAACAAGAATACACAAGGAGCAAACCAAGAAATGATCAACAACCTCCAAAAAGAAGTCCAAGTCAAACTCACAAAAGGCTTGCTAGACGTAATCGTTCTCCAACTACTGAAAAACGAGCCCATGCACGGCTACCAGATAATAACCAGCATACGCAGGAGCTTCGGAGTTTACTTTGGACCAAGCACAGTCTACCCTCTCCTAAATGGGCTCGAAAAGAAAGGATACCTTCTAAGCGAATGGAACATGGAAACCGAAAGACCGAGAAAAATCTACAGCCTCACTAACTCTGGCCAAAACCTTCTCTCCTTCACCGAAGGATCACTCAACTTAATCGTCCGAAACATGCCCAATACAACAGCTCAACCGGCAACACTCACTATGCAAGCCTCCATTGCGCCAAACAGAGTAGGAAGAATGAATAAGACTCCAGCCTTAGTCCGTTGAGCTGCGCCTCCAAGCGTCACAAGACCCGCGACAATAATTGCGTCCAATCTTGCACAACCTATAGCTGCATAGTCCAAATTGGCCTCTTAGGGTTTTTAATTCTGTCTTATTCTCCTCGTTTCTCGCCAATCTAGTATAATGCTAATATGCTACATGTTTTGATTGAGTTGTTGAGACTGAGCCGGAAATGGAGGCAAAACTTTGGATAAGTGCGGTGTTGATTATCGCCATATCGATCGTGGTTGCAATGCTACTTGCGAACTACCTGGCCAAGCCTGCGGAAGAAGGGTTCACGATAGTCTTTGTCGAAGACAATACCTTGTTGATTTCTGATAGCGATGTCCTGTCTTACAATTGGACTAGTCAGGAGATTGCTATTACCGATGCGGCTTCTGAACGCCTTCTAGGGAAGGGCGATAGCTTGTACAGCTTCTCCAAAGGTTTTGTGATGAGGATAAACGGGGAAGAGGTTTACCAGGGCGTGTTCAGATTGTCTGTTCACTCCGCGATTCCCGGTTCTCCTAGGATTTCCATTATGTTTCCGTCTACGCTTTTTGGGTCTGAGCCCGACGACTACTACGCAGTAAGGATGTTCTATCCACTTTTCGAGCCGCCGAGCGACCAGCCGGAAGCCAACGCGAAACTCTCTGAGTACTTTGAAGACGCGGGCAAACTGCTCTACTGAGAATGCCCGTATCACGTCTATCTGATTCTTCAAGCTTGAGTTTAGATGCCAAATTTTATAAGCCTTTTAACTTAAATCAAACGAACCACGGAGTGACTAGCCATGATGGAGAAGGAGAAAAACCCTTTCGTTCCGATAGTAGTATCGATCGTCGCGGCTATCATCTGGTCTGCCTTCATGCTGCTACATATCTTGTTTTGGTCTTCTGGCTATGACTGGCTGCAGAACCTCGCCATAATCGTGCTATCCCTGATACTGATGGGCTGCATCATCGGTCTCATGTGGGTATACTGGGTCTTCAAACGCGCTTAGTGTCATCAGCATGAGACTGCACTATTCCTGCACCTTGGAAACGTACAGCAGCGCATTTGCGATTTGATAAAGAGAGCCAAAGGACGCTTCTCAGTGTTTCCAAGCTCTGAGCTCAACCGCATCCTTTAGACTGAAAGGCTTGAATGTGGCTTTTGAATGAGATCTGCCACTCGGTATTTTCCAAAAATGGTCACTTGTCGTCGTCGAGTGGGTTTTTTGCTGGACGACGACAACAGACTCTGCCGCATGAGCTTTCTGGTTGTTGTTGTGCAACTATGATTTTTTTCAACCGCACTACAACAACCAATTGGAAGTAGTGGTCCAGCTGTGAACGCAGGAGGACGGCTACTACCGAAGTGGATCTCGACTGGCAACAGCCACAATCGTTGAAGAGGCAAAGACAGTTTTAGGCGCAGGGTTCGATTACGTGACAGAGAAGCATGGGATAATGCTGTTCAGAAGACCCAAACGATTCAGAAAGTGACAGGTATAAACGCTGAGTGTCCATGGATAGGCTTTTATAGCGGTTGGCTCTGGATATGCATATACTTACTGCAATGGAACCCGATATCATGATGGAACCCAGCAAGAAACCACTAAACGTGCTTATTAAGCAGCTTAATGGAGGCATTGAAGTCGTACTCAAAAACGGCTGCGGATATAAGGGCAAAATGATAAAATGCGATGGTCACATGAATATTCTTCTCGAGGGCGCAACTGAGTACAAAGATGACCAGCTTTTTGCCAACTACGGAAACGTTCTTCTTCGTGGAAACAACGTTCTCTACATAATTTTGGATAGCACTAAGCACTGAGCTCTAGTCTAGACGTTTTTCCGGTAACATAATCCATAGCTCTCTCAGGCTCAACTCTGACGCTGAATCTCTGGGCAAAGAATTTTACAATCTTGTTTACATCTCGTGCCAAGAATTCCTGAGCGTTTGGGTGATTTGTCCTTGCTGCTTGCGGCCAGTCAATAATCAAAACGTCCATGTCGGGTTTGATGATAATGTTGTACTCGCTCAGGTCCCCGTGAACGATACCTGCTTTGATGTAAGTTCTGCGAATGTTCGACATGACCTTCCTGAAAACGCCCTTTGGTTTTGTGAGTTCTTTCCAGCGCCTCAACTCACCGCCTTCAATTATTCCCATGACAACCACATGGCGATTCTGATCCAGAGGCTTGGGCACAGCCACTCCGTTTTTGTGAACAAGCCTCATGATTTCGTACTCTTTTTCCGCTGCCAAGCGTGACTGAAAAAGCCAACCTGCATGCTCAGAAACATAGCCGCGTTTTCGCCGAGTCTGCCTAAAGCTGGTTCTACCCAACCTGTGAAACTTTACAGCAACGCGGTTGCCTCCAGGAGCCAATGCGTCGTAGACATCGGCTTCTTTTCCGACTCCAAGCTTGTGTCCGAATGCTTCTATCAATCCTGCCCTTACAATGGCGTTGATCGCTAGGCAATCGTAGCCAGCATAATTCAATGTGTAGCCCAGATAGGGGTTTCTCATCTGATAAATCAAGTTTAGTTTGCCAAGCTTTTCGAGCGTGAAGGTTATTCTGTCTGCCGGCAAGCTTGCAAACCTGACGATCTGCTCTTTGGGGACGAACTCTCGTTCGCTCATTGCCGTCTCGATGATTTGTAAGACCCTGAAATCTTCATTTTCTAGTTGGCGAAAGATCTTGACAGCCTTTTCTGCTGACGACATTTGAAAAATACTAGATACTCCTATAGCTAATAAGAGTAAGTTACCCCGCGACGGTTCTCCTTGAGCTCGGTTTATATAAAACCGCCAGCTTTTTAGTGGTCTATGCGCACGGAAATGCACTAAACGCGTTGCGCATTGAGGGGAGAAAGGGCAAGATCAACTTTGGCAGTGGACGAAGACAGTGTCACAAAGATTCTATCGGTTCTTTCACACCCCATTAGGCGGGACATTCTCAATCTCCTCAGCGAAAAAGGAGAATGCACATTCACAGACTTGCTGAACGCGCTTGAAATAGACACTGGCAAGCTCTCCTTCCATCTCCGTACGCTTCAAGCTTTCACTGAGCAGACGAAAGCAGGCAAATACAGACTCAACAGAACAGGCGAGAGCGCCGTCAGAGTAATCAGGGATGTGGAGTCGTGGGCAGAGGTTGCAGACGTTCAGAGAAAGGCAGAGCAACTACTTCTTGCCTCATTCAAAAGGAGAGCTTATGGTTTTCTGATCGACCTAGCATTGATACTGCTGATCACGTCACTGTTTGCCCTTCCGGAACTCTTATTCGACCTGAAAAACGTGGACCTCATAACGCTTGCGTTCTTCTCTATCCTACTGCTCTGGGGTTATTCAACGCTCCTCGAAGGCTTCAACGGTCAAACCTTAGGAAAGAGAATAGTCGGTCTCAAAGTAGTCAGGACGGACGGGAAGAAATTGTCGTACGACCACGCAGCCGTCCGCAACTTCGGAAAGGCTTTCCTGCTACCGTTTGACTTGCTCGTTGGCCTTAAACATGAGAAAGTGTTCTTGCGGTACTTCGACAAGTTTGCAGGAACAACCGTCATAGATCTCAGACTGAAAACGCGCTAAACTCGGCGCTAGCGCTCAACGCCAACGCTTCGATATGCTAGTACGTGCAGATTGCTATGAGCCTCATTGATTTAGAGAGGCAATTGAGGCTTTTACTTTGAAGACAGATTTTTCGAAACGAAGCCTAGACGCTCTTGATAATTTGAGTTCAATGATCTTTTCCACGCCGTTCCTTCCTAAGACAACCGGGACGCCAATGGAGACTGCTGAGCAACTGTACTCGCCTTGGGGACAAGTGGAGACGCTCATCACACGGTTTCTTCCTTTCAGTACAGCTTCGGCCATCATGGCAATAACGGCTCCAGGGGCATACGTTGTAGCGCCCTTCAATCTGATAACGTCGGCTCCAGAGTTTATTGTAAGGTCAACGATCTTGTCAATCTGCTCCTTGCTGAGAATGTTTGTGATAGGAATTCCCGAGACACTCGCGTACTCCACTAACGGAACCATCGAATCCCCATGTTCCCCTATAACGAGGGCTCGCGTGTCTTCTCTAGAAACGCCCAGTTCTTGGGCTATATATGACCGAAAACGTAGCGTGTCAAGGATGTTTCCCATTCCGAAAACGCGATTCGGAGGCAGACCCGATTCCTTTCTCGCGATGAAAGTCATCACGTCGACAGGATTAGTAACAATCATTAACTTGCAGTCAGGTGCATATTTGGTGACTTCCCTGACTACAGAATGAACGATTTTGGCATTGTTTTGCATGAGCTCCAATCTTGTCATGTCTGGCTTTCGGCCTTGCCCGGCAATCATGATTACGAGCTCTGAGTCCTTCATCTCCTTGAAATCACTGGTCCCGAAGACTTTACCATCAAACTCTATGGCTGGAGCAGCCTGCATCATGTCTAGCGCTTCGCCCTTTGCCAACTCCGCATTAACGTCTATGAGCATGACATCGTCAATTCGCTTTTTAAGAATCTCGAACGCAGCTGTGCTGCCAACCTTTCCTGCTCCGACGACTGTTATCATAATGATCAAGGATGAATATACGAGTAAATTGATAAAAGCTCTGCTAGCTCGGGGCGATGCTGAAGACAAGAGTTTACCTGTTTTGGAACAGGAAACCAGCGATAAGAAAAAAAAGCGCTAGAAAGGATCCTTTGATCAAACGTTTGGTCTCACAAATGTTCCTATTCGACCCTTTAGAGATGATTGTTGCTGGTCCGTAACAATCACATAT
>CAZWBY010000065.1:0-6855 GCA_964632825.1 uncultured Candidatus Bathyarchaeia archaeon | reverse complement strand
ACTTCCTCGCCTCCCACGGATTCCTTCGGCACGACGCACCATGCTTTGGCAAGACGCTTGGTTGCGAGATTCGAGATTATCCTCAGGTAAGCTTTCCCGCTCGTGATTTGCTCGATCATAGGCGCGACTGCTTCAGCCATAGTGTTCACCGCGTTAGCACCCATCGCGTCGCAACAGTCTACATACAACTCTGCGATCACCATGGGACCAACCGTGGTGTGAATGATTTTAGCATCCAGATCCTTTGCCCCACCGCCCACAGATGTAAGCATAGGATCTTGATCGTTAGCTTTTTTCAGAATCGCCTCTTTCGCTCTTAAGATAGCCGAGCGCGCTGCTTCAGGGTCCTTCATGCCCACAATTTGAATTTGACCAATCATTATTGGAGGCGTACTACTGGTGAAGAAACCGCCCCCCTCGCGTATCATTTTTGCGGCATAGCTCGCAGCTGCCACAACAGAAGGCTCCTCCGTCGCCATAGGAATCAAGTAGTCGCGATTGTTAATTAGAAAATTCACGCCTATGCCCAGCGGAGTGGGCATAGCACCAACCACGTTTTCTATCATGTGGTCTGCAAGGTCCATTGGCAAAGAACCAGTGTTTTGAAGAAGTGCGCATTCCTCTTCAGACAAGCCTGCAAAATCCCTCACAAGCGCCAGCCGTTCTTTCGGGCTGAGCTTGTAAAATCCTGGGAAAGTGGAAGTTGTTGGCGTAAGAGTTCACCAGAGGCATTTACAGTTAAAGTTCGCTTTTAAGTCTTAGGACAATCGGGTACGCCTCTTCTAGGTCCTCAATTGGGGGATGGCATCGCAGCGGCAGGAATTCCTAACCGCTTATGGATCTCTCGAGCCAAAATCTCTCCGTGGCTTACTCGATAATTGTCAGTGATTACCTGCTTGGGTTTGGAGCGCCTGACATATTCGATCAAGCCGTTGAAATCTGAGTGGTCGCTCAGCGCTACAACATGCTCCTTCTTGCCTATTTGTCTGCAGGCAGAACGGAACTCCCAACCGCTCACGCATATGCGGTGCGCGTCAAGACCGACAGTTCCTCGGGAGTTCATATGATAAAAAGCCACGCATGGAAGGTTTTCGTCCAACATTTCCTTGGCCTCCTCCTGCGTTGAATGAGTTAGGCAGCCTAGTTTCATGCCATGGCGCTCACAGACTTTTGACAAATTGTAAACCCGCTCCGGCATTATGAAAGGCACGCTCACATCAGCGTTGTGAAGAATCTGCATTACTTCCTGCAGTTTTCCATGGTAGCCAAAAACATAGACAGCACCATGCCTAAGACGTTTCTCAACCATGGAAACCAGAAGCTCCCTGACATCAACATTGAAAGAACGAGTGCACTGCGGGTTCCCGTAGGTTGCTTCCACCACCAACGTATCACATTCCAGAACGGGAGTCCCGTCTATCCTAAAATCTCCAGTATACGCAACCCTTCCGCCATTTTGATCTTCCACAAGAACTTGAGCAGCGCCAACAATGTGGTCCGCATAGGAGAGAGTTACGCGTTCATCACCGTAGCAGAATGGTTTTCCGTAATCCAGCGCCTCCACGTTGCCGCCGCCCAAAGCAGTCGGACCCTCAATTACCTCAATCAGATCTCTCGTTGCCTTGGTCATTAGAACGCTCTCACAGTTTCGCAGGCTGCTCCGTAACCCGCAGAGGTGATCAGCATGCGCATGAGTCACAACTCTCAAAGGCCGCTTTGTGTCGAAGGCGTCACAGGCAACAGACTGGCCCAGCAACACAGCACCTCGCTGCGTAACGCTCGCGTTTGAAAACAGCCAGCGTTGAATCTTTGATTTACGACGTTCTTGGTGCGAGCCAGTCAACGAGTTCCCTCGGGCTTTCACAATCAAGTGTAACCTTTATTGGACCTATCGGTGATTCTCCCGTTTCCTGCGAGAAAGAAACATGATTCGCGAACGCCACCTGCTTGTTCAGGAAAAAGACAATCCTGTTCCCCTCCAACCTCGTGAACAAGACCTTTCGGGCGGCAGCTCGAACTTGGTCACGACGGAGTAAGTCCCGAAAATTCAATAGAGCGTCGAGTCCCTGAGCCTGCGCAGTCAACACGCTTCCGATTCGAGAGGGCGCAATTTCCATGGCTATGTTGCCAAACATATTGACCACGGCAGTCTTCACCTTCTCGTCTGTTTCTGTCGGGTTGACTTCAGCTTCAACCAGAACCCTCACTTCACCCATTTTTCCTCAGTCCGACGAAGGATTTCTTTGACTTGTTCTTGTGTCTCAGCTAGAGTGCCCTCGTTCACGACAAGGTTTTCGGACATGGCAACGGCGTTTCCCAAACCTACCGAGAGTTCACGCTGGTCTCTCTCGTGGAATGTCTCCCAGTTCTTGGGATCGTCACTTCTACCCCGGCGTAAGAGACGGATGAAACGGGTCTCAGGAGAAGCATGAATGGCAATGAGACTAAACTCTCTGAAGTGGGCCTTGAAGACTTCGACCTCATGCAAGCTTCTTAGACCATCGACCAAGACTT
Source organism: uncultured Candidatus Bathyarchaeia archaeon (assembly GCA_964632825.1). GTDB lineage: Archaea > Thermoproteota > Bathyarchaeia > Bathyarchaeales > Bathycorpusculaceae > UBA11855. The sequence goes on along the minus strand of CAZWBY010000065.1, from coordinate 4,341 downwards.
TCCTGCCCTTTTGCACTTCGATTTTCGGAATACACTTTTGTGCAACGACGCCTTCGCCATTTATTTTTCTAAGCTCAAGCATCACCTTGCCCACGTTTACAGGATTGAGCTCCAAACCGGACTTCAGAGTTTCCTCACGAATAACGTCACCCATTGTCACGACTGCGTAGCCTCGCTGCTGTGCTACCTCAACAACTAATGATTTGCCTGACCCAGGCATACCCACCAAACCAACGATGAGTTTGTCAGCTTTCATTATTTGCCCTCTTCCGAGTCTATGTTAGCCGTGTAGATAGTTAAAAAGCATTTATGAGAGGAACATGTAAAAAAGTAGCTGGAGTGGAAGAGGAGTTGTCGGAGTCCATAAGGAGTTTCTTGGCATTTGACATAGAGAGCGATGAAGTCAAGAAAAAACTAGCATATGCACAGAAACTGCTCCTTCAAACAGGAGCAGACCTAAAACTCGTTGAAACACAGAACATTCACATTACGTTGAGGTTCCTCGGAAACATCACACCCAAAATGGTTGAAACGGTGCATCAAGAGATGAAAACAACCCAATTTTCCCCATTCAATGTTCAAATCAAAGGGATAGGCGCGTTCCCAAACGTAAGTTACCCGAGAGTCGTTTGGGCGGGAATAACCGAAGGCGCGACCGAACTGCGAAACGTGTTCAACCAGCTGGAGCAAAAGTTGAAGCAATTAGGGTTTGAGCCCGACCCGAAGGGTTTCAGTGCCCATCTAACGATTGCCCGAGTACGATCAGGAATAAACAAAGCTCAGCTAGCAAAGTTTCTCGATGACAACGCGAACCATGAATTCGGATCGATTAGAGCTGAATGCTTGCGCCTCAAACAAAGCGACCTAACACCGAAAGGACCAGTCTACTCGACCCTCAGAGAGTTTTGTCCAACCCCATGAAGTCCAAAGGTAAGGCAGCGATGGAAAGCAAACTTGCCCAAGTATGCACCGAAATCTTAGCAGAGATCAAGCCTACAAAAGAAGACAGGAGGAAAATTGCAGCTCTAGCCAAATCTTTGGAAGAAAAGGTCTCTGCCTCAGCCAAGAAGAGGGGCGTCCCAGCAACCGTGCGCGTGGAAGGCTCAGTTGCTAAGGACACTTGGCTCAGAAAAGAACCAGACCTAGACGTTTTCATGCGCCTTCCGCCTACAATAACACGAAAAGAACTTGCAGAAGTCAGCCTTGAAATTGCACGAGAAGCCACAAAAGGCGCCAGACAAGTCGAGCGGTTCGCGGAGCACCCGTACTTGGAGGCATTCGTTGGCGACTTCAGGGTAAACATCGTACCCTGCTATTGCGCCAAAAATGGAGAATGGATAAGCGCCACTGACAGGACACCTTTCCACACTGATTACGTGCAGAAAAGGCTAGACAAACCACTGCGAGATGAAGTTCGTTTGCTGAAGAAGTTCATGCAAGGCGTCGAAGTCTATGGCGCTGAAATAAGAACGGGCGGTTTCAGTGGTTACCTTTGCGAGCTTCTCATTCTGAACTTCGGGTCCTTTGCTGAAACTCTTAGTGCATTCGTCGATTGTGCGTCTCGAATGACAATAGACATAGAGAACTATTACGAGGGCAGGGAAAGAGACCTGAAGCTTGCTTTCCCAGAGCCTTTGGTGGTTATCGATCCTGTAGATAAGAGAAGAAACGTAGCTTCTGCGGTCCAGCCCCACAAAGTGGACACATTCGTTGGCGCAGCAAGAGCATTCTTGAAAGCGCCAAACGCGCAGTTCTTCAAAGGAGCCAGAACAAGAAAACTATCCGTCAAAGCCTTAGAGAAGAAAATTGAGCATCACGGGTCAGCTCTGGTGCTTGTGACTTTCGGAGCGGTTGAAGCTGTTCCAGATGTTCTATGGGGACAATATTACAAAAGCCAGCGTGCACTCAGAAAACTTCTGGAAATCAACGACTTCCACGTTCTCCGCGACGCGGTTTGGACCGACGAGAAAACGCTATGCGCATTCGTCTTAGAGTTGGAGCAAAGAGCAATACCAAATGTCAAGCCACGCATAGGTCCACCTTTGGAGCGGAAGAACGAATGCGAGGATTTTCTGACAAAATACGTTGACAACGAGGAAGTCGTTTCTGGTCCTTATATTGAGAATGGGCGGTGGGTGGTGCAGCTTCCTCGGAAGCATGTGGATGCTATCGAGCTTCTTAGGGCTAAGCTGAAAGATGGCGGCAAGAACGCGGGAATCGCTGATTTGGTCTCTAGAGCTTTCAGCAAAGGAGTCGGCATCGCAACAAATACAGAGATCGTCAAACTCTACAAGAGCAACGAGAACTTCTCTGAGTTCTTGACCAGGTTTCTCGACGGGAAACCTTTCTGGCTAGAACCCGCCCGAGCTTAGCCCGATGAGAACTATCGCCATTATCCAGCAATAGAAGCCAAATAAGTGGAATTTCTTAATTTGTAGTACTCTTCCGAGCAGTTTAAGCGCCAAGTAGCCCGCCGCCATCGAGACGACGACACCCACAAGAATCTCGGTCAAGCCAATCCCAGAGGTAACAAGCGCATCATGCTCATTATAGAATGTTAAGCCGACTGCACCCAGGATAGCTGGGACCGAAAGCAAAAACGAGAACGCAAATGCTTTCTCACGTTTGACCCCCAACAACAAGGCTGTGGCAATTGTCAACCCACTTCGGCTGACTCCTGGAATTATGGCTATTCCTTGGGCAGTACCTATAACTAGAGCGTCGGTCAAGCTGAGGTTGTTGTCCGTTTCCTTCCCAGTTTTTGAAAGGTAAAGCATGATTCCACAGAATGCGAACGCTCCAGTCAATGGCACAAAACCTTTGAAAAAGGCGTCAATCGTGTCACCAAAAAACAACCCTACGATCGCTGTGGGCAAGGTTCCGACAATAATCAAAGGTATGAGTCTGCCGTTTTCTGAGGTGAAGTCGCGTCTGCCTAGCGATGCCAGAACATTACTGATGTCTTTGCGGAAGAAAACAAGAGTCACAAACACTGTGCCAACATGCAACAATCCATCGAAAACCACTGGCAACTGCAGTCCCATGAGAGTCTCAGCAAGCCTAAGATGCCCTGTGCTTGAGACGGGGAGCCACTCTGTTAGTCCCTGAATCAGACCAAGGAGTATTGTTTGCAGGAAATCCATGACTGAGTCTCCAACTGCCAATTCGACCCTTGATTATCAAGATTGGAAGAATCTACTGTGTAACTGAGTGATACCAGCTTATGATGTATTCCGGCAGCCTCAAACCTCTCTGAGCGAGTCTCTCAGCAAGCTGAACCGGTAGCGGACTCAGAACATAGGCTGCCCTTGTGTAGAATCTTCTGGGCGTTCCGGGCTTCGTGTCTTCTTCAAGGATTATTCTCAGATCCGACTTCTTTGCAAGGGTTGAGTCTTTACGGCCAGTTATCCCCAGAACGTTCCCGTTGAATTTCTTCATCACGTCACACCAGATCAGAACAGGTTTGGATTCTCCTGAGAAAGACAGCAGAATCTCCAAGTCGCCTGCTCTAGGATGCGGAGTATTGATGCCCCTTGTCACATAAACGTCGTCCCCAAGGAAGCTCTTTATGTGGAAAAGTCTGATAGCCGTCATTTTGGCGATTTGATCTGCAGTGCCTTTTCCACCCATAAACAGATTGGTGCGCCTTTCCAGCAAATCCACAAGCTGAGTGTAAGTTTCAGATGCTAGATTCGCGTCTATGACGGAACCAATTTTCTCGAACTCCTCGCTACACAATTGGAAGACTTCGTCTGATTCGAGATTTCGGAATATGGCTTCGATCATCATACCCAGCAGAGAGAGCGTACCCAGCTCGAAGATGTCTCCCATCATTCCTGTTTCGCTGTATTCGAAAGAGGGCTTGGATTTGCCTCGTCCCTTGAGCTGAATCACAGTACCATACTCACTCGTTAGTTGAGCCAAGGGAGATTCTAAGCTAGATGTTATCAGACCCATGGAGAACTTCGAAGACTTCTTTTCTTCTATATATCGAGCTAGGTCTTGAGCCATAACTAGTGGATCATCGGAAAAGCCGCTTCCCGAATTCATCAAGAGCAGGATTTTCTTGTATCGACGATCTAGGTCTGACGCTGCTTCGTACATGCTCTTGCCGGGAAATCCTGGATCATCTGGGGTGAGAACCACTTTGTTTCTCCAGCCTATTTGGCTTAAGGCAATCTGGCTCATCGCAGCATTCAAGGAATAGAGTGACCTGCCGGCTCCTGAGCATACCACGCAATCGGCTGCTTTCAGCGCTTCATACAGTGGTTCGAGTTTCTTTCGGTGGATACCCAGCACGTTGTCTCGAATCTTGTTGACGTATCCTATTTTGCTGATTTT
>CAZWBY010000064.1:0-7035 GCA_964632825.1 uncultured Candidatus Bathyarchaeia archaeon | reverse complement strand
TAGATCCGGGAAGAAAGCTGGTCTTGAGAAAAGCGGCCGAAGAAGCAGGCCTGCCACCGTGGATTGCGAGTAAGCCAAAAAAAGCGGTGCAGTACAGTACGGGCGTTAGTTCTACTCTAGAGAAGCTCGCAAGAAGACGAAGGACTACTATTCGCGAGTATGTAGGCCAACTTTTCAATGAACGACATTAAGACCTTTGGCGCCAAGACACGAAGTAACATAGCTAAAGCTTGTTTTGACAGACAGCAAAGGGAGTTGAAAAGCCTGGCAGGGAAAAATAGAACTGGGCTAAAGAAATGAAGAAAGTAAGAAACCCGCTTAATCAAACCTAAGGCTCTAGGTTGACCAGACGGGATGTGAGGGTGTTGATCCTACTCTATTACTTGGATTGCGCCTGTGGGGCACTGAGCTTCGCATGCTCTACAGACAAGGCATTCCTCAACCTTGGTAGGACAGGACTTACCGTCTTTTACCTCGTAAGTGCCCACTGGGCAGGTGTTCACGCAGGTTTCGCAGCCAGTGCATTTCTCGATGTCAATGACTATTTTTACCATATTACTACCTCTTTTGTTGGTTTTTACTGGAGAGACATGCAGTCGAATAAAAGCATTTAGGTAAATTACCGAGTTTCTTCACGTAGTCTAAGGAGGATTCCGTTGATTTTGGATTCTGCCTTTTCTTTTCTCTGGTTAAGCTCTGAGGTTGATTTCTTGTAGTCTTCAAGCGCGAGTTCTCCTGTCTTTTGCCGAGCTTCTGCAATTCTGAGGTTTGTTTCTACCGAGTTGACCTCTCTTTCTGCGGAGTCAAGTTGGCGAGTCAAGTCGGCGTAGTTGCCGCCTGCTAAACTGAACGTTGGCTTAAGCTCAGCGATAGTCTTAGACAGCGTACCTATTCGCAGCTCCAAGGCTCGCCTCTGAACTTTGTATTGGCGTCTTGGCATCTTTCCTTTTTGAGCTCTTTGTGTTAAGGTCTTCACTTCCGAATAGAGCCTCGATCTCTCCTCGTAGGTATCGACAAAAGTCTTCACTTGCTCTGACCCTAGGTTGCCTCCTGTGATTTTTGGCACAGCTATTTTCGGCGATTTTGAAGGCTTCGCCTTGGGGCGCCGCGTGAAAAGTACGACAACGCTTCCAACCACAGCCAAACCCCAGACCCAAAATGTCGGGCGGAATGAGACCCAAATTGAGTTGTATTCGTATGTTATTTGCATGCTTCTGTCTGCATTCACTTCATGGTCGACGTAGCTCAGGCCGTCCATGTCAATCTTGAGTGTTTCTTGGTAGATTTCTCTGTCTAATGTCGAAGAGGAAGACAGCGAGGACAGCGAGGGCTCGACGATACGCGCGCCTTCAGGCGGGATTGCTGTGATCGAGACTGTGTGAATGTAGTAGCTGAAATAGGGGTAAAGTTCTAGGTCCAAAGCAAAACGCGTTTGGTCGGTGGAAGTGTTCGGAAGGCTGTACTCGACCTTCAAGACTATTGATTGACCGCTGCTCAGCGGAGCACGCAAAGTGATGTTTGCAGAAGCTATGTTTGCGCTTTCGTCTTCTGACAGAGTTGTGCTTGAATAGGATGTGCCTAACTCGTCTTTTGCCACTATGTTTGACGCATTAATGGGCAGGTCAAGTTTTAGGGAATCTATTTGTTCAGTTGAGTTGTTGATGATTCTGTAGTTGTCTGATACTGCGATTTCTCCAGCTATTCCTAGTGTTATCACACGATTTAGCGTTGCAAAGGTAACCTGTCTGATCAACCCCTCAGATATGTTAATTGTTGCATTAGCTGGAAAATAGCTGAAAGCAGCCAGGTTGGATTTTTCGAATTTCTCTGAGGTGACCGCGCCGTCATCTTTCGCTACGTTTGCAACAGAGGCGCCGGTTGGGAGAACAATCGTGACCTCGCAATTTGCGGCGTCCTGGGCAAGGCTTGGGTATGCGGGAAAATCGAGGTAGAACCCGCTAGAGTGACTTGCAAGCAGCGCGTTTGACAGTATGAAGATTACTGTAAAAGTGTCTGGAGAGCCTGTTGGGAAGGTGACCTCGGCGCCATAGAACCCGCTCCGTACTCCCAGCTGAACATCTAGGCTCAGAGGCAGAATCTCTTCGGAGCTGAAAGCGAAGCCCTTGAGAACATATGAGCTGTATTGGTACGGGAATCCAATTAGGAACCCATCTGTCGCTTCACCGTTGATTGTTATGGTGTCACGTATGACTACATTTCCAGAATACGTGATATCGATTTGATGGTCTACGTTTTCTATGGTGTAACCTGAGTCCTGAGCTGAAGCAAGCTTGACGCCCTGCGAGTATGGTGTCAACACGAAAAGTAGGAGCGCGACGAGGGCGAGAACGAAGGTTATCCTTTTCAATCGGATTTCCTCAGGTTTCAAGTTTCTCTATTTACTAGTCAGCTTGTTTATTTACTTTTGGAACAGGCAAGGCTGCGGTTACGCTCGTTTTGGTTGTTTGCAGGGGCGAGAGACTGGAAAGACAAACGCTGAGGAAATCAACAGAGTCCACCTTGCTTGAAATAGTAACCGTCTTCTTTCTTGGGACCAAAGCTTCTTACTCCTTCTTGCCTAAGCTGATGTCTAATTTGCTGAGCGTGCTCCTTGTCAAGTTCCCCTCGCGCCTCCATGAAAGCTACTATCGATTCCGCTTGCGCTTCCGTGTCACATCGGCGTATGAAGTCAATCATTGTTGGGTTGTAGGTGAGGAATTTGTCAGGAAGCTCTGTTTCGACGCTGTCAGTATCAGCTCGGACTGATTCTATGTTAATTTTTACGTCTCCGTTCTCAATCTCTCTTGTCAGGTTTGGAAACATTTTCTTCAAGGATTTTTTGTCCATGTCCTGTTTTGCAGCCTTTGAATCGTGTGTTTCTTCGCGATATCAGACGAGTCGGACCTTTAAGTGTTTTTTTCCAAGATGCTGCCAGACAAGCATGGGAACAGAAAACGAAGAATCAGTTTTTGGACGGTTTTTCTGGTTACGAGCAGATTTTGTCAGCGTTTGAGCACTTGTTTATAGAGCTCTAGCGTTTTTTCTGCGATTCGACTCCACGTGAATTCCTGCAAAACCCGTTTTCGGCCGTTCTTTCCAAGCCACCTTCTCTTTTCGGGGCTTTCCAACGCATTCATTACGCCCCAGGCTATGTCGGACGGGTTGTTTGGATCTACGTGGTACCCGCACTGCTCTTCACTGCAGCTGATCACTATTTCGCGCATTCCACTGACGCCTGACGCACCGACAACAACGGGTTTTTCCATTGCCATGGCTTCCAACGCAACGATGCCGAAAGGTTCGTAATGGCTTGGGAAAACTGCGACGTCACATGCAGCGTAGTGGAGAATTCGCTCTTCTTCGGGTATGAAGTTGAAGTTGAATCGCACGTAATCGTCCAATCTCATGGTTCGAGTTAGATTGGTCATGTATTCCTGCAGGTCGCCCACGCCGACGACGACCAGTTTTGCTTTCGGGTATCTGGATAAAATGTGCGGCATAGACATGATCAGTTTGTCTACGCCCTTTACGCCTACAAGTCTGCCCAAGAAGAGTATCATAAGATCGTCGTCTTTGATTCCATATGATTCTCTGATTCGGTGTATCTGATCCTTTGAGACTTTCTCAGGGTTGTATTTCTTGGGGTCGACACCGTTGTAGCATACCTGTATCTTTTCACGTGGAAAACCAAGCCTAATGAGTTCATCTTTCATGGCATAGGAAACCGTGACTATCAGATCTGCCATGATGCCTCCTCGATGTTCGATGTTGCTCACAACACTCGAACCATTTCCGAGAGTTCTGCCATATTCTGTGGAGTGGACGTGGAAGGCCAGTGGCAACTTGGTTTCTTTCTTGACAGTGACTCCGCCCATTATTGAGAGCCAATCGTGGGCGACGACGATGTCATAGTTCATGCCTTCTTTCCTGATCAGTTCATTGACGAGTTTCGACGCCGTTAGGTAGTTATAGACCATCAGTTTGCCAAACAGGTCTATGCCTCTACCCCATTTCTTTATGTCCTCTGCGATTACATCTGGGAGCGAGTCGGAGACGTCGATGTGTAGGGGGCGATGGATTTCTATGCCGCGCCAGATTTCTCTGGTTGGAAGTGAGCCTGCGTCGTCATTCATTGTGAAGACGGTAACGTCATGATCCATCAAGACAAAGTTGCGGGTGATTTCAGCGGCGTATGTTCCGAGCCCACCTACAATCTTGGGTGGGTATTCATAGACGAGCACTGCAATTTTCACTGTCAGGTTCCACCGTTTTCCACCTTAGCATGGTTCTCTGTCTACTAAAGCTTTGCTTATTCCAGCTTCAACTGATTGTTGTTCAGCGTTGATAGCCTGAACTGGGGAGAGGCTAATTTAGGACAGCGCGCCAATTTTCTGGTTTGCTCAACCAATGCGAATGAGTATTACAGAACTTACAATCTTGGCATTTTTGAGAAAGGGGAAAAGTTTGATTAGCCAGACTGTGAATAGTAACATTGGTGTTATGCGACGATGAGTTTATCGCCTGTCAAACGTGCTGTTTTGGAAAGCTTGCTGTTGAGTGATAATTCAGTAAAACCGGCACAGATAGCAACGGAAACCGGGAACCAACTCAATTCAACTATGATGCACTTGATCTGGCTAGTGCGGGTAGGATACGCGGTTGCTCCTGAGAAGGGACAGTACAGGATAACTGACAAGGGCAAGAAAGCTCTTGGAATTCCGGAAATCAATCGCGAAGTTGCCATGAGCATACTTGCGCAATCGCAGAAAGAGAAGGCATTTCACTTCTATGCGGATGTGGAAAAGCCGCTGAGTCTTTATGCATATGGAATCAAAGATTTTATTGAAAAGATTCCGAAAGTCCCCGCGCAGTCACTAGAATTTCACCTGAACAGAGGAGATTTTGAAAATTGGTTCAATTGTATCGGTGACATTGAACTTGCCAAGAAACTGGCTCTCCTAAAAGAGAAAAAACTTGTTGGCGAGCAACTTCGCAAGGTTTTGCAGGCAGTAGTAACGAACAGATGTGCAGAGTTATCTAGGCTGCTATAGATAACCCTGTTTTCCGGTTGGGATTATTCAGAGACCGGTTTGAAGCGTCCGCTTAGTTTTTCTAATACCTGCTGAATGGTTGTGTACTCCATCTCTTCTTCGCCAAGCCTGGCGGGCTCGAACTCGCCCATTCGCCGCAACATCACTGCATTGTCCATAGCCTCGCGCCGAGCTCCTCCGAAGGCGCAGTCATCGAACATGTCGGCAATCATCGGTTCTCCTTCGTCATCGCACGCGATTTTGCCGTCAGCAACTTGGAAGCCTAGCGCAACAATGCGTGGAGGACCGTCAAAGGCCGTGCATTTTGATTCGTTCAAACCAACAGGCATCAGTGGTCCCCAATGACTTCCCCGCATCCATCCCTGCACAAAATAGCTTTGCATGAAAGGTGCCAAGATTTCTCCAACGGCGGGCAGACCGTGCTGTGCTCTCGTAATCATTACTGGATCATCTTTCCCCACGTACTTTCCGGCGATTAGGGAGAGTTTGCTGACGCTGCTTGCTGCGCAGATCATATCGTCGCTTGCTCGCCAGATGCGAGATATCGCGTATCGTCCAACGGTCCCGATCAACGATAGGAGTTCATACATTTCTTCGGGGCACTTGAGGGTTATTGACTTGTTCTTTATCGTATCGATCACTTCAAATCTGAAACCGCAGAGCATGCTGGGGTCGATTACTAGACCGGCCGTGTTCATTGGGTCTGCAAACATGCGGAAAAGAGGATAATTGAATGAGCCTGCAGAGGTTTTGTCAGCTGCGAAAACCACTACTGGATCTGATCGTCTTTCTTCTATCTCCATCTCAGCGACGCCCGGTCCCATTCCGCGAACGTTCCCGCTGAAGGCATTTTTCAATAGGTCTTGACCTGCGCCGTAGAGTTTTAGTTCTGAGGCCCTGTTTGCGGTCTTCTTGAATGTGTCCCAAGCCAGTCTGTGAATGTCGCTGTTTTGTTCGCCTTTGTCATGAATCATCAGCAGTTCGAGGTCGTCGCCTGCGTTGAAAACAAAGTAGTTGTTTATCAAGCCTTTTTTTGCAGCTTCACGCATGCTGTTTTTGGCGATGGTGAAAAGGGGTTTTGGAACAATGTGGTGACCAGCTAGCGAGCCTACGTCACATTTGATCAGAGAAATTGTGGTTTTTCTTGCCAAATCAAGAACACCGTGTAAAACTCGCCTTTTCGCAATTTAAGTTTTTCAGATGTCTCAGACTGTTTTCTTGGAGAAAATATGAAATAATAAGAAGCGCATACACATAGGCAGGAGAGTTGAGGCGCTGAGCGAAGTCAAAGTTGTGTCGATTAAGATACCGACGGAGGTTTACAATGAGATGGTTTTGCGCGTGCCAGAAGGTGATAGGAGCAGCTTCATTCGTCAAGCCATATTGGAGAAGCTGGATAACACTCCCAGACCTGACAGACTCTTGGAGCTCGGAGAGAGGATGAGCAAGATTGAACAAGAGTTCGCGGAGATCAAGAAGTACTTGGCGGATTTAGAAGTACTCACTTACGAACGCGGAAAGGTCAATCCTCACGCTTTCTGCATTGACGATGTTGACCACAAAATAGTTGACTACCTCCTTCATTACAAAGGCGGCACAACGCCGGAGATAGCAGAGTACGTCAAAACAAACAGGTGGCTCATTTTGAACAGACTCAGAAAGATTCAAAGAGCCTCGAAGAAGCAGTGTGGAAAGCCGTTGATAGATTACTACGCTGGAGAGAAATCTGGAAAGAAAAAGGCATGGTGGATAGGCGAAGAATTCATGCAAGAATAACGACAACTGTTTAAAACTCAGGTGATATTTGGATATAGTCTAGGGTCCGTTGCCCAGCACGGATTAAGGCGTCGAATCCTCCTTGGAGGGTGCGCAAGCCTCCGGGCGCTTCTGCGGAAGAAAGCCGAAGAACAGGGGTTCAAATCCCCTCGGACCCGCCATAGGGCTAAGCAATTTGCTTTCTTCACCCATTTTTCATTTCACCTTT
>CAZWBY010000063.1:0-7087 GCA_964632825.1 uncultured Candidatus Bathyarchaeia archaeon | reverse complement strand
AGTGCACAAATTTCTGTCCCAGTTCTTTCAGATTGCCAATCACAAATTCTCCAGAAGTGGCACCAGCTCTATCGAGGTAAAATGCCTTTATCCCGAGCTTTCTGGGGATTTCAAAGTCAAAAGACCGATCATCGCCTACATGAACCATTGTATTCGGAGAGACACCGCAGATGCCACACACTCTCCTGTAGATATCAACTGTTTTCTTTGTCAGCTGAAAATCTGATGTTGAAGAAAAGATGCGTTCGAAATAGTGACCGATCCCGGTCTTTTGAAGCTCCAAATCCAAGAATTCTCTTCGAGCGTTGGACACGACGATTAGTCTGTAACCTTTTTCCCTAAATTCCGCAAGTACTTCCGGCACTTCCGGGAATGTCTTAATCTTATGTTGATATGAACCCAAGACTTGGTCAGGAGAAATGTCCAAGCCAAACTTCTTTGCCCAATGCTTAAGGTCGTACCACTCGAGTCTCTCTCTGCCAACTTTGTCGTATTCCTTCTTGGCGCATTTTTTTGCGTCCTCAAGGGAAATTGCGCGTTTCTCAGCGAGCAGACGAGGGATACCCTCAAGCCAGACCGAATCTACAAAGGAAAGGTCGGTGATCGTTCCATCCATGTCAAAGGACACCAAGTTGGCGCGGATCATTTCTCGTTCCTTCAGGGTCACCAGCGATTTGTCTTTTCAAGATGAGCCCAAGTTATTAAACCCGATTCTCTCAGGATTGAAAGGACTAAAACAGGAGAAACTATCGGAAGCTCTAGTTCTTAGCTAGACTACACGCTACGTAGTGAGATGGCGAAACAGGTATCAGCTCCGGTTCTGTCTCTTCACAAGTTTTGTTGGCGCAGGCACAACGCGTGTGGAAGCGGCAGCCAGGAGGAATGTCTATTGCTGATGGCACATCTCCTCGAAGTTCGGTTTTCTTTCGTAGTCGTTCTGGAATGGGCACAGGTATGGCTGAAAGCAGAGCCTTTGTATACGGATGAAGCGGATTTGAGAATATGCTCTCTTGATCGCCTAGTTCAACGATTTTGCCTAGGTACATTATGGCTATTCTGTCTGAAATGTATTTGGCGACCGCAAGGTCATGTGTAACGAAGAGGTAAGTGAGGCCAAAGTCTTTTCTGAGGTTCATCATCAGGTCTATTATTGCGGTCCTAAGTGAAACGTCAATCATTGAAACAGGTTCATCGGCAACGACAAATTCAGGCTGCAGAATCAGCGCCCTCGCTATGGCCACGCGCTGCCTTTGACCGCCGCTCATCTGGTGAGGATACAAATCTAGAAACTTCTCGGAAGGTGTCAATCCAACCCGGTCCAGAATTTCCATTACCTTCTTCCTTTTCTCATCGTGATAGGCTACACCGTGAATTTCAAGGGGATGCCCCACAGCATCTCCAATTTTCATTCGAGGGTTTAGTGAAGCGTAGGGATCTTGGAAAATAATCTGCATTTTTCTCCTAAGAATTCTCAAATACTCAGCATCAGCAGCCGTGGTGTCAATACCATTAAAGAAGATTTTTCCACTCGTAGGGGAAATGAGTCTCACAATGAGTTTGCCAGTGGTTGTTTTTCCACACCCGCTCTCTCCTGCCAGCGTGAGAATTTCACCTCTGTTTACCGAAAAACTGACGTCATCGACAGCTTTGCAGAAGTGTCTCGTGCGTGTAAGCGTTTTCTCGAGGAAGCTTTTCTCCACTGGGAAATACTTCTTCAAATGCTCCACTCTGAGAATCTCTTTCTGGCTCAATTCTTGTCGACCTCTTCAAATAGGAAACAGCGAACAAGATGACCGCTTCCAACATTGTAAATCGGAACTGCCTCTTTTCTGCACCTGTCAAAGGCAAACCGACAGCGGGGCCAGAACCTACAGCCTGCCGGTTTGCTTAGCAAATCTGGTGGAGAGCCACCGATTGCTTCCAGTTTTTGATCAACAACTTCAATGTTGGGAATTGATTTCAAGAGTCCTTGCGTGTATGGATGCTTTGGCTTCAAATAGATGTTTTCACTTGAAGCGTATTCAACGAGTTGACCAGCGTACATGACCATGATGCTGTCGGTTCTCTGGAGGACAATGCTTAGATCGTGAGTTATCAGGATCAACGCTAGTCCATAGGCATCCCTTAGAGCTTTCAGAAGATCTAATATTTTTTCCTGAACGATCACATCCAATGCTGTTGTCGGTTCGTCTGCGACAACTATGCTGGGGTTCAGAGCTATGGCCAAGGCGATCATCACTCGTTGCCTCATTCCTCCACTGAGCTGATGAGGATAGTCATTTGCTCGTTCGGGTTGAATGCCCACGTCACGGAGCAGTTTCCTCGCACGCTCCATAGCATCATCCTTGGACACTTGAGGTTCATGCGTCCTGATAACTTCAACAAAGTGAGCGCCGATTTTCTTGACCGGATTCAAGGAAGTCATCGGGTCTTGAAAAATATAACAGATTTCGGTTCCTCTAAGATTGCGTAACTCCTCTTTCTTCAGCTTTAAGACTTCCTTGCCATTAAGAAGTATTCGGCCCTTGGTAATTTTTCCAGGATATGGAACCAGGCCAATCAAAGACAGCCCTAAAGTGGATTTTCCCGAACCCGATTCTCCAACAATGCCAAGGGTCTCTGCTGTCTTCACAACGAAAGAAACGCCTTCTACAGCTTGCAGATTGCCTTTTCTTGTCCAATACTCCACGGTTACAGAGTCAACATCTAGCAACGGGCGTTCCATATTCATTCCCCTGACCGATCAAGTTTCGGGTTTAACAGTTCGCTTAACCCCTCACCCATCAGAGTAAAACCCAAGGCTAGAAGTATAATCATTAGTCCAGGGAAAGCTATCACCCACCAGTCTCCACTTAGCATGAGACGTCGTCCATTGCTTAGATCCCATCCCCAATCCGGGACGTCCGCAGAGACACCCATGCCGATAAAAGTAAGTCCCGCAGCCGTGAGTATGGCATCTGCAAAATTCATCGTTGCAACAACAATTATGGAAGGGATAACATTAGGCAGAATATACCGCGCCAACACAGTTTTTCTTTTCGCGCCGGCAGCGTTAGCTGCCTCAACGTACGGCATCTCCTTGATGCTGAGCACTTGACTGCGGATCACTCTGAAGTAAGAAGGAATATACACAACAGCAATAGCGAGCGCCATGTTTACAACTCCTCTGCCTAACACCACTGTTAGCGCTATTGCAAGAATCAGACCCGGAAAAGCATAGACACTATCCATGATGAGGCTGACGAACCTATCAACTGAGCCTCCAATGTGAGACGAGAACAATCCCAAAGGAACGCCTATGATAATGCAAACGATCACTGACAGAACCGAGACTTGAAGCATTATTCCGCCGCCTGAGATTATTCGACTGAGCATGTCTCTTCCCAAGTCGTCAGTGCCTAGAGGAAATTGGAAACTCGGGGCTGACAAAGGCTGTCCAACATTTAGGCTATTGGGATTATGTGGTGAAACCCACGGTGAAACAAGTGTCAAGGCGCTTATCGTCACAGTCAGAATTGCCCCAATAAGTATCAACCATCCTGCTAAGCCTCTCTTCGCTAGTGAAGCAATTCCTGGAATTAGTTGCGAAAGCATGCTTCGTTTGATCTTTGGTTTTGCCATGTCGATGACCTACAGACGAATCCTTGGATCAAGATATGCGTACAGCAAATCGATCCCCAAGCTGACAAACGAAACGAAAAGACCAAAGACAACTACCACTCCTTGAATCGCTGTGTAGTCCCGGAAGTTGATTCGATCAACTAGATACCTCCCAAGACCAGGCCAAGAGAATGTCGTCTCGGTGAGCACGGCTCCGCCTAGAAGCAGAGCAAACTGGAGCCCCATCATTGTGAGAACTGGAAGGAACGCGTTTCTGAGGGCATAACCGTAAGTAACTGTGCTATCCTTTAGCCCTCTCGCCTTGGCAGCTGTAACGAAGTCAAGCCTCAGAGTCTCAAACATGTTGCTTCGCGTGAGTCTGATGAAGGGGCCGCAAAGAACTAAACCCAGAGTTAGCGAAGGCAAGAAGAGGTATTTCAGAGACGTGCCAAGTTTAATGATGTTCCCTTCAAACAGGCTGTCAATAGTATACAAGCCGGTTGAGAAATGCAGATCACCGGCGTTTAGTCCAGTTGGCACCATATTCTGGAAAGTTCTTCCTCCCACTGGCAGCCAGTGCAGCCAGACGCCGAAAATTATTTGAAGAATCATACCCAGGAAGAAGACGGGTATTGCGTAGGTAACTATTCCAAACAGTCTCACTGCGTGATCTTTCGGCGAATTATAACTCTTTGAAGATTCAACTCCTAACAAAACACCAATCAGAACCGCTATCGTCATTGAGAAGATGGCTAGCTCGAGAGTCGCCGGAAAGGCAGAAAAAATCTGTTGCCCGACGGGCGAGTAATCTTGCATGGATTTTCCGAGATCTCCCCTAAAGAGGCCAAACAAGTAGTCAAAGTATTGGGCAAGCAGGGGCTTGTCTAGACCCAGTCTTATTCGCATTTCCTCTATCAAGACTGGGTTTTCCATTTTTTCAAAATGAAGTAGAACTGGGTCTCCTGGAAGAACGCGCATGATCAAGAACACGGTGGTCAGGAGAATGAATATCATTGGAATTGTGAGCAGGATCCTAGATATGATGTAAGTACGCAGAGTCATGCAGCTCTCTCCCCGAGCATAGAAAAAGAAAGGGGGGTTAAGTATAATACCCTATTGTTTGGCGTAGACCAGCCAGTGGCGCCAGTTTTGCGTGATATCTAAGTAGATTCCGTCCACATTAGTTCTCGAAACAGCATAGGCCCCGCCCTGATACAGCGGGATTATTGGAACGTCCTGAACCATTAGGTCGCCGATCTGTGAGTACAAGCTTTGTCGAGCAGCTGAAGTAGTGTTTCCTCGTGCCCACTCAATTAAATTATCCATTTGTGGATTTGCATAGTTATGGTGTATCCATGATCCACCTGTTGAATGGACAAAGGGGAAGATGTAGTCGTCAGGGTCTATGTAGTCTGGATACCATCCGAGGATGTAGGCCTGCATGATTTCTTGCTGTCTGGCTGTTCGATAGGCTGCCCAGTCCCGACTCTCTAAAGTGACACTGATGACGCCGCTTGCCTCCAGAGAATCCTTCAGAACTAGTGCCTGTTGCGGACTCTGCGGATAGTGACCTGAGGTTTCATACCATAACTTGAACGACAGCTTGTTGTTTTCGTTGTATCCAAATAGGGCTAAAAGTTCTCTAGTTAAGGTGTAGTTTGGATCGCCGAGTACTTTGAACGCTTCAGTGTGTCCGAACATGCCAATTGGAATCATACTGTAGAGCTCTTGAGCTTGACCTTGGAAGACTGTGTCCACCAATGCTGTTCTATCGATTGCAGTCGCCACGGCTCCCCTTATCGTTGGGTTATCGAAAGGCGCATTTTTCTGTTGCAAGCACAAGTACTGAATGAATGCTCCTGTTCCTTCCCAAACTTTGAGATCGGGGTTCGTTTTCATTGTAGCAATGTCATTTGTTGCAAGCTGCCTGAATGCAACATCAACGTCTCCTGCAGTAATAGCTAGTGCCAATCCTGAGGAATCAGCATAAAACACTATGTTGATAGTTTTGGTTTTTGGATAGCCAGCTCCCGCGTTCCAATATAGCGGATTGGCTTCCAATGTCATTTCAGTGTCTTTTCCTGCAACACGGGTCCAGCTTTTGAGCGTGTAGGGACCCAAGGCCATCGGGTTGCTGCCTCGGGGGTTGCCGTCCTCGTAGAGAACAATGTCGTCGATGCTCCAAGAAGATCCGGCCATCGGTGCATACTGTGGATCAACGATGTAGCATGCTTGAAACGCCATCAGTGACAAGAACGCAGCAAACGGAATCTTTAGCTGGAATTTGACAACGTAATCGCTGACTACCGTGACGCTGTCGATAATGTCGCCAATTCCAACGCCTACAAAGGCTCCGTCAGGATCAGCTATGCCGATTCCTCTGTCAAAAGTGTATTTGACATCGTCAGCGGTAAACTCTCTTTCAGAATCGAACATTACGCCTTGCCTAAGATTGAAAGTCCACGTTAAACCGTCAGCTGACACGTCCCAGGAAGTGGCCAGTGCCGGAATGATATCATCGATGCTTCCAGTTGCATCTGCCTTGTACTCAACGAGCGGAGATCCGAGAGACTGAACGATTTCAAAACCGAAGAAATCGTAGGCGCGTGCTGGATCCAAACATGACTCAACGGAATCAGTCGTCCCCATAATCAAAGTGTCCTTCAACGCAGGATTCTGAGCCGAGTAGAAGTAGTAGCTAGCAACTCCAGCGACGATTATTACCACAATTAGAATTCCAACGATCATCATTTTGCCAATTGCTTTTGTATCTTTCAGTTTCAATTTCTATCACTGTAAGCATGCTTTCGTATCGCTGGCAATATAAGATTTTTCCATGAGCGTTCATGCTAGAAACACCGGCGACAATAATTTGACGCGGTTGCTTCGAACAAGAGATTATTTCAGTTTCTGATACAAAATTAATAGGTGCAAACGGCATCTAGTTGAATGTGGGAAGCCCGATGAACCCCAAATCTCGCGAAGAACCACTATCAACCGAGGTTGCGATGCAGAAGCTAAATAAGACAATTCAAGTTTTCTCCGCTAACTCTGAGTTCTACTATCTGAAGAAGCCAGAAGATGTTACAGAAGCCACCCTCAGGGATGTAGGAGACTCCTTCGCCGAAGTGGAAGCGCTTATGTCCGAATTTGCTGAAGCCTGGTACGGTTCAAGGAAAGAAGACGCAGACTGTTCTCCCGAGGACCTGAACAACCGAATTGATGTTAAACTGTGCCAAAACGGAAAACTCGATTTTGAACAAATGAAGAAAATGGTGCTGAGGTTGAACGCGGTCGATGACGTGCTCGTTGGGCTTGATCGAATAAGCCTTTACGTCAAAAGGTACCAAGAACTATGTCGCGAAAAAACGCTCAATGACCTCGCGGAGCGCGCCCAAGTTTTCGAGAACTCGATCCTCGACGAGTTACAGAGGAGCATCGAATCCGAAGCTACACGTCTACATAACCAGATTGAAAGATGCAATCT
>CAZWBY010000062.1:0-7445 GCA_964632825.1 uncultured Candidatus Bathyarchaeia archaeon | reverse complement strand
TGTCCATAAACGATCGGGCGCAATGTGGGATGAGTATTGCTTTGCGTTTGGCTTTCTCGAATTCTTCCCTTTCGGTCTTATTTATGATTTGGACTTCAACAAGATCCTCTATTAGAGTGATGGCTTCTGAGAAGTTCAATCCTGTGGCTTCGTCAATTTTGAAGATTTTGACAAGTTTCTTTGCGTTTAAGCCAATATACTTGTGTAAGCCAATACCACAGGCTGCGTCAAATATTTGGCCGAATACGCTTTGTGAGATTCTTGTCAAATCGTAAATGAAGCTGTAGGGCATTCATTTTTCCTCCGTTAGCGTACGCGCACGAGCCCTTCGATGAACCTGAGCAGCTGGTATCCGAACAGTATCGCCGCGAAGTATGTTGGCCAGAGAATCACGGGCCAGTCTCCGGGCGTGTAGTGCCACAGGTTCGTGGACACGGCGAAGAACTCCATGAGTCCCAGGGTGAACAGGCCACTGAAAGCCAAGACGACTTGTTCTTTGACCTCTCGTCTGCCTTGGCTCTTGCGCCTTATGATCAGCACGGCTGCCCATGACAGGAGGAAGGCGAAGAGCAGGACGTACCAGCCTGAGTTGAAATCAAACACTAGGTTCATGCCGCAAGAGGAACCGCGGGCACTTATAAAAGCGTTATCGAAGGACTAAGCCGCAACCCTCTTCGCGCGCTCAGCTTTTAATTGCTCTTGTGTTGTTAGAGTTTCTTGGCTTCTAAATTCCTCAGTAATTTCTTAAACCTCGCAAGCTGTGAAGGCTTGAGTTCGCTTTTCCTCGAATCTAGCACCGCCAGAAACTCTTTTTTGTTCTTTGAATCAACTGCGGGCAGAATGCTCTCTGCATGCAAGAGTAGGTCCCGAGGAATAGAGGTTGTAAGACGTTCAATCAAAAATGGAAAGATACGTTCACTGTATTTCTTGTCTTTTGATGCCACTCTTGCTAGAGTTTTTATGCCCCACACAACTGTAATCAATGTTCCATTTTCTACCGCATTAATAACGTCATTGATGTTTGCCCATATCTCTGCTGGTTTCTTTTCAGCAATTGTAGCCAATGCGATCATCGCCCCCCACACCATTCGATTGGTTTTGCTCTTTAATAACTTCAGGAACTCATCTACATAGCCAGAAATTAGGTCAGGATTGATGTAACCGATCTCGTAGAGAACTTTCAAGCAATCGCTCTGAACACTCATATTCTTATGCCAAAGGTTTTGAGCAATCTCTCTAATGCCATCCCTGTTTTCGGTTTCTGCAAGTTCCCTGGCAAGTTCCTGATTTGGCACCTCGTCACGTCGATTTCGATAATAGGCAATCTTCTCTAATACCGACAAAATCGTCAACCTCCAAGATGTGATTCATTGCTGACCACAAAGATATGTGTTTTCTACCAACTGAATTTGGATTAGATTTTAGTCCAACCAACCAAGTTTTGCTGGATTCACTTCTTTCTCGAGTCTCTAACAGATGAAAAACGAAGATCATTTTGCGCTCTAGACAAATTTCCAATACTCGAAGAGATTAATTGCACTAAGCCTTTGAAAGCAGGGAAATTAAGTTGAATCCTGTTGGGTTATGGACTCTTCATTTTGATTGGGGACCAAAGGGAAACTACGGTTGGACTCCGTTATACTTCAATTTTGATGGCACCTTCGCTTGCTTAGCAGGAGCCAGTGAAGGAACATGGGTGCAAGTTGATGACTTGATCATCTGGAGGTTCAAGAGACTGCCTGACACCGATAACAACACAGTCTATTCGGGAAACGCCACTAGGCGTTTAATGTCTGGGTTGATGCTGCAATCTCAGGGCGAAAAAGGACACTGGTTTGCAGTGAAGAAAGGCACCAAAGTATTTGGTCTTAGAGAAGAAGCCAAGCTGCCATATTTGGTGTAAAGAGAAAGCAAACCAAAACTTGACCCGGCAGGCAGGAAAGTGCGGTAGCTGAGCATACGAGCAAGGTGCAAGTGTCAAAAGCAACAGCATAACTGTCTACTAGACTCTTATCGGTTGCCAAGAAAGCATGTCTGACCGTAGTTTTCTGTATCCCTTTCCCCTAGGCTTTTTTGTCTGCTTGTAGTAGTGCGTGTGTTTTTGCGTTTCTGCGGCGACTTGTTTCCATCCTGTGTTTTGTGAATAGAGCGTGATTTGGGTTTTGGTTGCGTCTGTGTTCGTCTTGGAAAGTCTGATAAAGTCCGACTTCACAAGTATTTTGCGGAGTGTTTGCTTGTGCCTTTGACTGAGTGCGTGGAGTTCAAGACGGTGCTCCAGAGGGGCAACCGCTTGCAGGTCCCCAAACTCGTAAGGTGGAAGTACAAGCTAGAGAGCACTCAAACGCTGAAAGTGTCCGTTTGGGCTAGAGGCGTTATTGGCGGCTGGGAAACCTTCTACGCGAATATGGACAAGAGCGGGCGCATAACCGTCCCCAAACTCATCCAGAACGAGTTGTTGAGAACCTCGCCCGACCTGCAGAGCCTCACCGGAGAAACAGTAAACGTGCGGCTAGAACCTGTCTAAAGCGGGAAAGCCAGTCGAAGCTGAAAAGATTGCAGTGATCAAAAGAGAATAAACACGCCGCTTCCCCTTTTCGAGAAGACCAGCGAAACCTGGAGATCCAGCCAGTGTTTTATGCTATGCTGGGTCTGCGGTTAATCCTCGCTCGGGCTGACGCAGAAGACGCACGCGAAAAGCCAAAGGAAACAAACCGAAACACTTGCCACGAGACACTGGTTTTCTCACAGTCTAGTTATAGAACAAAGTTACATTGGGGTTTAATAGCCGATTTACAAACTGGGTATAACGCGACGGTACGCCAATTGTCGACCAGACTGCAAGATATACTGGAGTTGCTCTGTGATGGTAACTGCCACAGCCTGTATGAACTGCAGACTGGAGCACAGTTAAGCGAGAGTCAGACAAAGGCCGCCGTGAAATTCTTGACTGAATACGTTTTTGCAGAGATGACGGACAACGACCAGAAAGTGAGAATCAGCAACACCGCAAGGAAACTGCTGGAAAAGACCTAGAAAAGAAGCTGGAAAAGGCTATTAGTGACAAGAGCTCAAACAGGCTTAGGGACCAAGAAACAAGCGCTGCTAGCAGTTGCAGGATTCGTTCTGGGTATTCTTGCAGTGATTTCAGTCAATTCAGTCAATTTCGATGACCTCGCGGCACTAATTCTGGCAGGTGTGACGCTTGTGAGCTTGGGCGTGTTGGCTGCTTTTGGCTTTGTAGCGTTATGGGACAGGCTAGACTAGAAGCTTCATAGCGGTATTTTGAGCAGCCTTGCCCTCTGCCACCGGTGAACTAAGAAAAAAGGGGGAATTCGCGGGCAACATCTCCACTTGGGGCGGGATTCAAACCCCAGCCGGGATCAGCTTCCGCATTCTTGGCCACACTTGTTTTACTCATTTGGAATGATCAGTGCGATTGTTTAGCTTTCCAATTTCCTCAGTTAGCAAAGGCAGCAGAGTACCTATATCCGAGACTACGCCTACTGCTTGGGTCGAGCCTCTGTCAAGGAGCTTTGTCACCGACGCAGGATTGATGTCAATGCAAACAAGCTTAACTGTTGAAGGGAGCATGTTTCCCACGGCTATCGCGTGCAAAGTTGACGCCAACATCAAAACCATCGTAACATCCTTCAGTCGCTCCTTGTATTCTCGCTGCGCTACTACAGTGTCCGTAATAACATCCGGTAGGGGACCGTCATCTCTAATTGAACCAGCCAAAACAAAAGGGACTCCTTTCTTCACGCACTCGTAGATTATGCCGCTTTTTAGCACGCCCTTCTCAACCGCCGCCCTCAGGTCGCCTGCTTTATAGACTTCGTTTATAGCTACGATGTGGTTTCTGCATCCTCTAACGTCAGGAACGCCTTCTTCAAGCAGTACTCCGAGAGACGTTTTCAGCAAGGCCCCTTCCACATCGTGAACCGCCAGCGCATTCCCAGACAACAGCACATCCACATAACCCTCTCTTATAAGACTCGCAAGAGCCCCTGCTGCACCCGTGTGTACGACAGCAGGTCCCGCCACAACAGCGACTTTTCCGCCCGCACTTTTCACGTTTTGAAGGTCATGCGCTATCTGCCTTATCACTGCAGCCGAAGACTTTTCACTGGAAGAACCGCTGCTCATGAACTTGAAGATGCCTGTGCTTTCCCTAGACCTTTCAGGAGGTTTAACACGTATTCCTGCCTCGCCCACGACTATTAAGTCGCCCTTTCCCACTTCTCTAATGGATTTGCAGTAAGCCCTCTTAGTGACAGCATTGATCACTATGACTTTGTCCATAATGATACCTTCAACTTCTATCCATTCGCCATCGACGAAAACTTGTGTCGGATTGTTTGTTGTAGAGTAGAAGTTGTTGGGAAAAATCATGTCGCTTGGCGCTGGCACCACAATGGATTCAGCAGTTTCTATCGATACTGCTCCAAGCGAGTATATTTCGTCCAGTATATCCTTTAGATTTTCGGAGCTTCTTCCCTTGACAACCATCCTGATGTAGCTCGTGTCAGTTTTGTGCTTTCCAACTCTGAAATCTAAGGTTTCGAAGTCCCCGCCGAGTTCCATTATCCTATCCCAAATCTTCGTAAGAATCATGGAGTCTATGAGGTGACCCTCAACCGTAACCTCCTTCTCGTTTGAGACCGTGTTCGCCATTAACCCTTTGCTCCTATCCAAGTCTAAGTCTGAATTTCAACGTATTTAAAGCAATTCGGACGTCTTGCCTCTATGTCTTGGTTCATATCTTTCGGAATTTTGGGCAAACACAAAAAAGTGAGGATCGTGCGGAAGACTTCGCCCTTTTCGCTTGAGAATAGACCTCTGCCATGGCAAATCCAACATTTCCCAGCGTTTTGTCGCTTTGACCTGCTGAACACTATGAAGCCTTGAGGGATACTCAGACCTACTTAACTCTGAAACAGGGCTTGTTGGGATGCTGCTGCAGACAAAGGACTACTTGTCTTGTAAAATGCCGTAATCGTCTAGTCATATATGGACTTTCTAAGCCCTACATCAAGGAAAACAATTGAGGGCTCTTTCTCCTCTATGAGATAAATTATACGGTACTTGCCCAGCCGGTATCGCCAAAGCCCCAAGAGCCTGCCCCGCAGCCGCGTTCCAGAGTGCGGATTCTCCAAAACCTTTTCCAGCGTTTCAAGAACCCTTTCCTGGATATCCTTGGGAAGCTTGCCAAATTCTCTTTTAAAGCTCTTCGCGAAAACCGACTTGTAAGGCACTGCTAATCCTTCAACAAGGCTTCTCTTATCTTGTCAGGGCTGCTCACGACGAGGCACTCTTTCTCCTTGTATTCCTGCAGAGACTTCTCGATTCTCTTGAGGCCTTTCTTGTTGGAAAGCTCCTCCAGGGTAGCCAGAATCTCCTCTATCTTGCCGAAATGCTCATACAATTCCTCAAGCAAGGGTCGAGGCACCGGGATTGTCTCGGTCAATTTCATCCCTTTATGTCTGACTATAGCATCTAGGAGTATAAAGATGTTCGATTCTTTGAGCTCGCGGGTATCAGGAAACGAGACCCCTCGCGCCAGTACCAGGCTTGTTGGGATGCTGCTGCAGGCAAAAACCTACCTGTTCTGGACGAGCGACTGGAAGGGTTTGCTGGGGACCCAAGGTGTCCCGACATTAGAGGAGAAAGAGAGAAAGACAGATCCCGATGACAGCTACAATTAGACATCGCAACCTAAATGGTGGGCCGAATCGACCTCAGTGCAAAGTATAAATCGATGTATTACTTTTGTATAACCTCAGGTGAAACTGTGATCGAGGAAGAAATGAAAGTCGGTCCGAAAGGTCAAGTCGTCATCCCCCGCACGATGCGCAAGGCACTCAAGATCAGCCCAGGCTCCAAAGTCAGATTCAAGCTAGATGACGGAAGACTCATTCTGGAGAAGCCAAGCTTCGACCCAGTAGCCACATTCACGAGAATAGCCAAGCAAATCAACCACAACAAGAAGATAAACCTCCACCAGTACGAAGAGGAACTGGAAGAGAGAACACAGTAATGCTTTACCTCGACTCAAATGTCTTCATATACGCCGCCGTAAACACGCAGGTTCTCGGAGAAAACGCAAGAGCCCTCCTCCAGAAGATTCAGCTGGGAGAAGAAAAAGCCGAAACCTCGGCGCTAACCTTCGACGAGGTCTTCTGGGCAGTGAAGAAACACAGTCATGAAGCCGCCCTTGAAGCCTGCCAGGCACTGCTAAACTTCCCCAACTTGGAGATCGTGCCCGTCGACCGGGAACTGGTTCTGCAGGCCCTGCGTCTGATAGAAGAACACCACCTGGCTCCTCGAGACGCGATCCACGCTGCAACGGCAATAGCGGACAAGGCAGATATCATAGTCTCAGCTGACGCCCACTTCGACAAACTAAAAGAACCGAAACGACGGTCACTGGAGACTTTAATTCTATAGGACAAACGACAGTCTAATAGGAGCTAGGCTTGTTGGGATGCTGCTGCAGACAAAACCCTACCTCTTCTGGAGGCGGCGCTCAACAAGGTAGAGGTAGATGGTGGATTGGAGCAGGGCAGAAGAATTCTTAGCTTTCCGCGTTCCATTGTTTCTTTGGGAGAGGTAGCGAGGTTGGGTGGGAAGGCATTGTCAGGTACAGTTTTGTTGATGTTACTGTTTATGGGGGTTTTGGTTTCTGTTTTTACTGTGGCTCCACCGCAACCGGCAACGTCATCACTGTCACCGAGACAATTCCAGAAGTCCCACCCGCTGCAATGCTGACTGCACTCATAACCATAACCTCTGCACTGTCGCTGGCGTTCAGAAAGAAAATGAAACTCCGAGAAACTTGAAAACCTCAAGAGAACACAGGTCAAGAAGAGAAAAAATGGGGTTTTCGGGTGACAATTACATCTGTTCCATTGCCAGTTCAGAAGAGCGAATTTTTCAGTTAGAGACTCCAAAATGAAATGCAAGTTGGGTCTAAGCCCCAGGTATTGTTCGCGGTCCACTGAGACGATTTCTTTGCCGCCGCATGGTCTTTCACCGTTTTGACCACGCAACTCACCGCCTCGATGCAACATTGCAATGTCCAGCCCATCGAGACAACGTCTTGAGCGCGCATCAACTTTTCGCTGTTTCAGTTGACACGCTCAATGCCTCAATGCATCGCGCCTAAAGCGTGCTCCCCAACTTGCAACCAATGACTACCGCAAGCTCTGATATAACAAATCTTACACAAAAACTCGGCAACAAGCACCTCAATTCGGTACAGTATACCGTTTTCTCATCCAAAATCTTCTTCTGCCCCGTAAACTAATTCCAAGAGGGGAAATAAAGAAGAACCACTTTTAACATAAAACACGCAATTTGACATGAACGACGCAATTATTCCAAAAAAAGGGTTGATCGCGGGAGACAACTCCATTTGTCCCAGGTTCAAATCCCAGCGGCCCCAC
>CAZWBY010000061.1:6474-7764 GCA_964632825.1 uncultured Candidatus Bathyarchaeia archaeon | reverse complement strand
TCTTCCTGCAAATACGAAGGATAAACACAGGCTGAACTGGCAAAGCAAAGTCTGCCAACATCAGCTTTGCAGGCCTCTTCGAAAACTAGCTGATCCAAGATCATGTTGGAGCAACATTGGGCAGGATGAGTGTCAATATAACCTCTGCCACCATGCAGGGCGGCCAAATGAAAGACTACGTCAACATCCTTCACTACCGAGCTCGTGAAAGATCTCTCTTTGAGATCACCCTCAAAGACGGAAAGATCACCAGCCCTCCAGACGTGCGGGCCAGTTTTTTCTAGAGGGTATTCAAGATTGCCTAGCCTGCCGCTGGAGAAATCGTCTGCCACTCTAACTGAAGCCCCTTTCTTGAGCAGAGTATCAACCAAGTGACTGCTTATGAAAGAAGCCCCACCAGTTACCAAAACAAGCTTATTCTTCATCACTGTCAGTCACCATTATTCCTATTTACTATGAAATATTCCCAACAAATACTAAAATGTGCTTTCTTCTGAATACTGACTCAAAATCAATTTATGCTTGTTTTGTGTCAGGTCGCGCAGACTCAAGCTTTTCGAATTTCTGAGTCTCCACGCCTTTGAGCATTTTCAGGTGAGACGTTATTAGGACTATTTGAAGCTGACAAAAAGTCTGCGCGGTTTTCGAAACCAAGAGCAAGAGTGCTCCAAGCACGAGAGCTATCGTATAGAGGCTGGGAAAATAGACAATCTGAAGAGCCAAGAAACTGGCCAAACCGGTAAGGAACAGATAAGGCATGACGACTAGCATCAGAAAATGTGATGGCATTATCAACTTGCCAAACAAACCGTACTTCCTGCTGAAGATCATATCCTTGAAAATCAACATATTCTGTATGAGAGTCGCCGCCCGTCTGTACCTCTGCTTGAACGAAGCCTTGAAAGAACTTGGCGACAACTCGTAGTAGACTGCATTGGGCTGATAGAGCGTAGAATATCCATCTTTTCTAGCTTGAAAGAACATACAGGCGTCAATACAGCCCTTGTTCTTAAAGACTGGATTCCTGACGAGCTCCTCGCATATTCTTCTCCTTCCAGCCACGATCTCACCCTTCACATCGAACAAAGTATCGATCTTGTCTTCAGCTTCCCTCAGGAAATCATACATATCCCTATAGGCATGCTCCAGCTTGGGCGAAAGGCTCACGCCCACATTCTCTATTACCTGCCGCCCGTTGACAGCGCCTATACTGTTGTCAGAGAAAGGCTGAACAAGCAAGCTCAACGCGTCAGGAGCAAACATAGACTCAGCCCCGGGTATGGATATTAT
>CAZWBY010000061.1:0-6374 GCA_964632825.1 uncultured Candidatus Bathyarchaeia archaeon | reverse complement strand
CTTGTCAAAGTGAAGGAGACCGAGTTTCTGCTTCAGCTTCAATTTTGCGAAATAACAAATCAGGTAGTATGCGCCGTAGAATCCGGCAAACGCAAACAAGCTTACACAGAACAAATATTCAAAAACCTGCATGATTGCATCACAACCATTAAACTACATTCGAGTCACTTGGCTCAGTCTTGCCGGTGAGGGCTCCTCTATTTCAGACCGAGACAAGCAATTAAGAAACGCTCGTCTCCAAAAGTTACCTAATCCCTTCGCCCAACTTCGTTGCTGAGGCTTTCCATTAGAATTCTCATGAAGATCGGAAATCCGTGTTTGAGACCCAGTTTCTTCTCGCCTAGTCGATCTCTATACTCAATTGGAATTTCAACTATCTCGTAGCCCTTGTTCTCAACGTGAAAGTTCATTTCTGCTTCAACATCAAAGCCTTTGCTCTTCGGATTCCAACCCTTCAAGATCTCGTATCTTACAACTCTCAAGCCAGACAACGGATCTTCAAGCTTTATCCCATTGAGCATATGTTGAGCAGTCGCCAGCAACCGGTTCCCCACGTAGAAAGGGCTTGTGCGAGATTTCGGAAAACTCTGCTGATCATAAAATCTCTTCCCCAGAACCATGCCCACATCAGGATTAGTGTCCAAAACCTCTATCATTTCGGGAACATGTCTGGCAGGATAGGTGAAGTCTGCATCGATAAAAACAACATATCGCACACTGGAATCCAGTAGATTGATACCTGTGCGCAGCGCATTCCCTTTTCCTTTTCCCGTCTGTTGAACAACGACTGCGCCAAGTTTAGCCGCTATTTCAGCCGTCTTGTCTACGCTGTTGCCGTCAACGACAACCAGTTGGGGACTGCCCAAAACCGATTGGAGTTCTTCAAGAGTAGGACGTATTCCCTCTTCCTCGTTGATTGCTGCTATTACCACTGAAACAGGGGATACAGAATGCATGGCTACTTCTCTCTGTGAGTCAACAATTACTGAATAACATTAAATACTAAATACTTGCATTTAAGTACTTACGAAGGAGTCATATAGACAATTCAACAAATGTTCTATTTTTGTCCACAGCCCGGATCACTATTGCCAATATTCCACGCAAAACTTGTCTCCAAGCCACAAAAGGACGAGAACTCACCCAATTCCTTCCGAGTTCACAGGAAGATCAAAAACGGACTCCATTTCCACATCCGAACAAAACCCGCCATTCTCAGTCAAATAACGAATCCACTGACAACTCGTCTCCTTCAACCCACAATTAACAGCATAATCGATTATGCTCGGCACCATATCCAAAGCATTGAAAGCATTCTCAAGGATTTTCAAGTCATGACTCAAAACCGAAAGATTAGAAGACCGCATGACACTAGCTCTCTCCATCAAAATCTCACTCATCTCCCGCTTAATCTCCTCATCACCCGGACTTTTCCGCAACTTCTCAACAACAACGCCCTTCAACTTCTCAAGCTCGCCAAGGCGATCACGCGCTTCAGAGAGTCTCGCCGTCAACAATGCTCTAGCCTCCGAAGATGATCGAGCCCCCAGATATTGGCGGACGCGCCTCAATTCCAGCAAAGCCTCAGCCTGCCCAACCCCCACGTACCTATCCCTTGGCCGCCACACAACAATAGGAGGAAACGAAATCCCAAGCCCTCTTGCTATGAGTTCAGTCTCAGCCAAGTATCCAGCACCGCCAGCCCCTCCAACATAACACGAAGGCTGCAACCCCCGGAAGAAGACCAGCGCCATAGGAATAGCCCGCGCCGATATCTGCGAAGCCAAGCCATCAATCATGGGACTTTCAACTTGTCCTAAATCCAGATCATAGTATTCCTGACAGCGAATACAGGTTCCGCTCCCATGCATATGACCGTCTTTCTTGTCCAAAAACAGCTTGACTTTGCTCCCGCACCCACAGTGATACCAGAAAGGCACCAAATAGGGCTCTTGATCAGAAACACCGCCACTCAAACTGCCACCGCACCGCAGATCCATAGCTTCTTTCATAAACCGTGAATAGTCATCAAAACGTGAAAGCAAAAAAGAGAAGTCATCAGCAAACGCCTGCTGGCACTCGGAAAAGCGCGCAAAAACCGTATCATACTGCCAACAATCATTCACAATCTTGGACATCAAGAAACCATTGAAGTCAGAAACATTCTTCGAACGGACCCAACAATCTTCGGTCATTCGCCAAAAAGAAGACAAATTGCCGCTCAACGCTGAAACGGTCGAACCTGACAATGCGTCCTGAAAGCCCGCAGTCTTGCAGAGCCTCACCACGGATTTAACAGCATCATCAAGCCACTTGTTAACCTCAATCTCCCACGCCAACAGCATTTCACGCGAAGGCTTGGCCACCTTGTTCAACATCAACTTCTCTGGAAGCTTCTCTTCTACCGACAGCACGCCCCCGGTTCGCAAAACGGAAGGAAGCTCACAAGACCTAACCCACCGATCATCCGTGAAATCCTGGTCTGCAATCCCAAAAAAACTAACAACCGGAACATGCAGACAAGCCTCCAGTTTCTTCGCCAAAACAAAATTCAAGGTCGCCTTCCGCAAGACCCCGCTGTAAGCAAAGAAATTCGGCTGATGAGCCGTCATCAGCACAATGCAGTCGCCGCTACTAAGACGATCGAGGCTTTCTTGCACACCAGAAGTCAGAGTCCCGCATTCACTATGGAAAAGCTTCGCAAAACGTGCAAGCTCAGCCCGCCGCGACCTGGCGCGCTCCTCGCTCACGCCATCCTTGCTTTTTCTATGGAAACTGACACATGCTTCAAAAAGCCCCCCGAAACTGCTCGGAAAGGCAGCACGTGCCTCAGCCATAAACACTCACTCAAACTTCAAAAATGAACTTGCCAACCTCGAAAGCCTCAGCAAAGTCCACACCCGCCTGATAACCGCGGAACTTCGCCAACCCTTCAATGGCCTTCATAGCCACTGTGTAGACGCCGTGATTGTTCATCTGTGACCCAAAAACCTTAGTCATCTGAAGCTTTGTTTTGAAGGTGCGAGTTACATCAATAAACACCTGGGGAGTAAAATCCCTCTGAGTACTCGCACCCTCATAGAGTAGGATAATCTTGCAGCGCCTGCAAGCCGACATCGTCGCATGCCCCGCATTCCTGTGATCCTGATGCGTATCCTTAAACGTTGGAGCATAAATGATGTCAGGCTTAACCTCCACAAGAACTTTCTCGATAGCATCAACAGTTTCTCGCCCATCATGAACCTGCGTGTCAGACAAACCCCCGAAAAACAAACCATCCGCGCCAATAATCTCAAGAGACTGCCTACATTCACCTTCTCTAATGTCAGGAGAACCCGAAGCCTCACCCCTAGTTAGCACAAGAAGATAGACCTTGTCTCCTTTCAGCTTGTGCAAAGCTAGAGTAGCTGCACAGCCCAATTCAATATCATCAGGATGCGCACCAACAGCTAAAATCGACTTCATACAATCACACCCGTTTCTACCAACATCGCTATCTTACAAACAAATTTAAACGTTCAGAAACAAAAAACAAGAATTCAAATCTACAAACTAAACAGAACTGCTCAAGTTCAGCCAGCGGTTAACAAACCGATTATGATAGCTAAACCCGTCCGATACAGAATCGTAGATCCAGAGTTCCACAAACACCTGAAAATAGTAACCGCTCGCATCTGCATCCCGCGAAACAACCTCATTAACAGCAAAAGAAACCCCGTTCACAACAAGGTTCCCAACAAAAGCCCGACCACCAGCAAAAGAGACATTGGCAAACGAAAAAGTCAAAGGAACCTCACTGCTCGCATTGTCAGCAACAAACACACGATATTCATACAACGGCGCCAACGGACTAGGCACTCCAGTCATCGCGTTTGGCAAAGGCCCAGTCTGATTCCTAAACTTCACATACAACGTATAATAGCTTGAGGAACCCAGGTGATTGCCAACCCCAACGTGAACCAAGTAATCCTCGTTCTCTGTTACATTGAACGGATAATCCTTAGCCAGGTGATTAGGCCCTAGCACCCAAAGCTCAGAAAACCTCTCACCCGAAGGCAAAGGAAAAAACGCAGTCAAAGTCGGCCACAAAACTACAAATCCCAAAACGACGCAAGAAACGGCATAAATCAACTTCATATCAGCAAAATTCACTGGCGATCCTCCACTACAGGCTTCAAATCCATTGCCCGCCTAAGATACCACTTGCTCAAGTACCTCCAGCCAAGAAGACCAAGAACGGAAAGCAAAACCAAACCAACACCCGACCCAACCACAGCAAGCAACATTCCCTCGCTGCGCTCATTTTCCGCAGATGCCTGCAATTGCATGGCATCGGAAACTACCCCGTCCAGAGTGCTGCTACAAGCTACAGAGTCAGAATATGCCCTTTCATAATCTCCAACCCTATACGCCACACGAGCCCCAGAGAGATAGTCCCCCGCAACTGAAAGCCTCTCTAACAGACCCGCCACATCAGCTCCAGAATCGCCGGCATCAGCAACCGCAACGAAAGCCGAACTCAAATCTCGTTCAGCCTGATCCAACGCCGAACCAGCAGCATCAGCACTAACTGCAAAACAAACAGGTCCAAGCATAATGACAAATAGGAATAGAGCAACCGAGAAGAACAGGAGCTTACCCGTTGTGCCATTCACAAAGAACACCCAGTTACCCGCAAGAGAGAACCGCTATCAGCCACCAGCGCAAAGATCTTCCAGAGTCTTACGCCTATTCGCAACCTCGCTTAACCGCTTCTCAATATGCCTATTCGTCTTCCAATACTGATCATACGCATCCAGAAACTTGCGCCCCTTATCCGTAAGCTGATAACACTGCTTCGTCCCTTCAAAACTGACAAGCGAAGCCTCGATGACCTCAGCAAGATACTTCTGCAACACCTTAAAGCTCAGGTTCGCCTGATACATTATCTGAGTCTTCTTAGCTTCATTACTAGCCACATTAAGAATGTCGGCAATTATGTCTAGTCTACCCCTATAGGTTCCCAAACAATACCCCTCAAACTATCTTATTCAAAAAACGCACTAGGAAAACACAAACAACAAATTCCAAACACCAATATCAAACTACACGTGGAGCCAGCCGCGACCGCCCTTCTTGAGCTGCTGCTTCTCCTTCAAAGGCTCACAATACATCTCAGCCCGGCTATGGCTGCGAGGCCTATTGCTCGCAATATTGGTCTTAACGAACTTTCCCCACCCGCCGACCTGAGGACTCGGAGGAACAAACTGCTCAGCATTCGCGACTTGATGCTGCTCCAGAATCTCTTTGAAGCTCAACGCCTTGAAATTCCGCGTTGCATGAATAATCAAGCCCTTGTCAACAAACAACTTCGAATATTCACCAGCAGCAATGCCCTCAGCTCGAACCTTATCGTCCAAGCGTTCCTGCCAAAGCCTCTTCCACTCAACCTTAAGCTCTTCTACCAAATCTTTCTGAGGCGAACTCACGGCTGTGAAATCCCTCCCTGACAGGAGTGGAACAGAAAACCTAACAACCAAGTAGCTCTCCTGATAATACAGTTACTCTCTCCGTTAGGACCCGCCTTATTTAAGCACCGTGAATGAAACATCTATACTGTTTATCTAGAACAGTAATATGTTTTTCTATGACTGCAACACAAGTCATCAATTGCATAGAAAAAACGCGTTTGCAACAGCGACTTCCAAACTGACAACTATTCTTCCGATTTCCGAGCTAACTCGACATCAATTTTCAACTTGTCGTTCGAAAAACTCACGAACCTTACCACAAACATACCTGAGGTCATCCTCTGAAAGGCTCGGATAAATCGGCAGGCTCAGACACGTACTCGAAAGACGCTCACTGACCGGATACTCACCACTCTTGTAGCCAAACATCTGCCTGTAAACCGGCTGCAACGGAATAATCAACGGGTAATGGACCCCAGATTGGACCCCGTTCTTCTGAAGCCATTCTCGCAAGGCATCGCGCAGCTTGGTTCGCACAACGTAAAGGTGATAGACAGGCTTAACCCGCGAATCGCCTTTGGGAGGCAGCTCCAGCCCAGTGATTCCTGACAAGAACTCATCGTAGAGAGATGCAACTTCACGCCTTCGCCTGTTCCACTCATCCAGCCGCCTCAGCTGCACTCGCCCGATGGCAGCGTTCACAGTGTTCAAACGCGAAGTATAGCCGACGACGTCATGCTCGTACTGCGACTTGCGTCCACAATCCCGAAGCTTAGCCGCCAGTTTCGCCACGTCCTCGTTATTAGTAACGATCATGCCGCCGTCGCCGCCAACGGTCATGTTCTTTGAAGGATAAAACGAAAAACAACCCACGTCACCGATCGCGCCTGCCTTGCGCCCGTCATACTCTGCGCCATGAGCCTG
>CAZWBY010000060.1:0-7820 GCA_964632825.1 uncultured Candidatus Bathyarchaeia archaeon | reverse complement strand
TTTTGTTTGTTGAGGAATTCTCTGATCAGTTTAATGTTTTTTCTGTTCATGTGTTCCTCACGCGCCTGGGCGCGGTATGCTGACGCAAATGGGAGTGAGATGCTGTGTTTGAAATTGAACATGGCCATTTTGTTGACCTAAGGAATATCTTGTGTATTAATATATAATAACGTTAGTTTCAAGCACAGAATATTACCAAAACCGAAATATCAGGGAGACAGCAGCACCCGACCACTTTGTAGTTTTTTGCGTAGCTCAGATGCAGTTCGAAGTGTGGCATGGGTGTAGTTTACGCATACAGGGTTTTGACTGTTTTTTTGCATCTGTCAACCCACTTATCATAACAATTTCAGACGTGGGTTTCGTTCTTCATGAAAGGGTGAGTCCTGACCATGTCGTCGTATTCTCTTTGTGTGAAGCACTGCATCTCTTCATCGTATGAAAGGGTCGTGAGCTTCTTGTTTTCTTTTCTGTTGTGCCAGGTGAATGTCAGAGTGTTGCCTCCCCGTGCGTAGGCTAACGACTACTTTTTTTACACATAGGGCGCCCAAGAACGCCCCGACCCCTTGCTTTTTTGACTAGGGGGTCAATTGATTTGTGCCGTAAGCCTGCGAACGTTTTAAATTGTTCCATGCCGTAGCGCTACGGTGGTCGTTAAAAAATGTCAAAAAAACTATCTAAAGCTGAGGGTCTTGAGCAGCACAAAAAAGCAATGCGAGAAAAAGAACTTAAGAAGAAGCTGAAAAAGCAAGGCGGGCTTCCGGCAAGCTATTCAAAGAATAAGAAATAGCAGACTGGTCTCGCTCTTTATTCTATTGGCGCTTCTTTTGAGAGTTCACTTCCAGCGACCCCACACAACAAACCGCCTCATTCATATAATGGCCATTTACGTCTTGCTAAAATCGCTCTTGCTAAACATAACGCAACTTTGCTATTTAGCCCATTTTGGAAAACTCTTGCCCGCCCTTTGGCAAGCAAATGCGAAAAATGTGGACAATAACGGTTGCCCTCTGTCTTTGACGCCTATTCAGGAAACCACAGTGTTCATTGTGAAGAGTCTGTTGACGTCAGCTGCTTCAGTGCCTATTATTCGGTTTCTGTTCTTCAGTTTCAAAATCGACAACAATACCATGAAACATGGTTGTTGAAAGAAGCACATGCACGCAAGTGCATGCTCAGACTTGCAGTTGAATAGCCTAAGAGTCAATAAGAAAGAAGGTGGGATAGCTGCTGCCTACTGTTTTCTGCTTTTGCATGCGTAAGTTCCTAACGCTAGCATTGATTCTCGACTGAGTGGCATAGTCTTCTTTTGATTATAACATCTTGTGGCCGTGCCTAGCCAACAACAATCAAACGACCATGAGTAGATGGAAAGAAATTAAAAGCGATGAGACTTGTTTTTCCCAGTGGAGTGTTTTGTAGTGTTGCCCGTTGAACGTTTGACAAGCGAGCACCGTTTAATTGAGCAGATGGTCCACCTCGTGCAAAAAGAAACAGAAAGAATCGTTGCAACTGGGAAAGTTAGCCCCGAATTCATTGGTGCCACAGTGGATTTTTTCAGAACCTATGCTGACGCGTACCATCATGGCAAAGAAGAAGGAATACTCTTCAAAGAGCTTTCAAACAAAAGACTGTCAGACACCAACCATAACATGATTCTTGAGTTAGTAAATGAGCACGCGCTTGCAAGAAGAACCGTAAGAGAATTAGAGAGGCTGAAAGAAGAATATGTCACGGGCGTTAGGGAAACGCCGAAAGATGTGCTTGAGCTTCTAGACGCGCTAGTCAATCTCTACCCGCAACACATCAGGAAGGAAGACGCGCAGTTTTTCTTTCCCTCCATGAATTACTTCACTCAGGAAGAACAGGAGGGCATGCTTGACAGGTTTTTGGAATTTGACAAAGACTTCACCAATAAGAGATACAAAAAGACTATCGAGGCACTCGAGGAGAGGCTTGCACAAAAGTAATAAAAGCATATTCCATTGTATACTGAAATGAGGCGGATTTGGATGCACATACTCGCAGTAATACTCATTCTCATTTATGCCGGCGCAGTCGCTGGTCCAGTGACTGGCGTCGCAATGATGTACAGTGACAACCCGGTCGAGATGATAATTCCACCCGAAGTGCAAGAAATAGTCACTAGCACAATCGATACGGAAAAACCCATAGAGCTTCCACAGGTCGTGAGCTCCAGCTACGATCCGGCAACACAGACTGTGACTGCGATCTTTAGCTTCACAAACCCCCTCGACGTGAACTTGAGAATAAACTGGCTTTCCGCGGACGTTGAATGCACAAGCCACGCCTTCGCTCTGGGTCACGCACAGCTCAGCAGTCCAGTGGAGATAAACAAAGAAGCTACGGCGATGATTACTGTGGTTTTCGTGTGGACGCAGTCAGCTGAAGCTCATTTTGTCACTTCGCACGCGGGGGCAACAACAATTGACATAAACCTCATCAATCTAGGGATAGATGTCAGCGGAATAACTATCGAAGCACCGGAAAGCATGACAGTCAATGTCCCGTTGTCTCAGTGAAGGTGAAACCTTGCAGGCAAAGATGAACTGGTTTGGTCTCGCTGGCGGCATCGCGGTTTTAGTGCTGATTGTCGTTTCATTTTTTGTTCCGTGGTGGCAGCTCCTGGCAGGGGACAATTTGGTGACGGCTAACGTTTCGCCTATTTACACGTATTTTGATTTCGCAGGCAGCTCTTTCACGATCCCGCTTTTTTTTGCCGTAAACATAAGCTGCATACTATTGCTGGCTGTGGGCGCCACGATAATCCTCCTCTATTCGGCTAGACCCGCTGCATCCTACTCGAGGACGCTTCTCAAGTTCAGTTTCTGGCTGCCATTAGTCGGGGTGATTCTGTTCGTGCTGGGGTTGGTGCTGATAACGATAGTGGCTAAGTCGTTGTGGGGAGTTGATATTCCGCTTTTGGGGTCAGCAAAAGTGACGTTGCCGTCAAACGTGACTCAGGGAACAACAGTCAGCGTTCTACTGACGGCCGGTTTCCAATGGCCGTTTGCGCTGGCTTTGGCAGCTGCAGTGCTTTGCTTCTGGGCTAGATTATACGACAAGAACGTCATCCCGTCTCAAACGGTTTGATTTCAGGACACGGTTTCTCTCCTCAAAAGGGACCGAGGAAAACACTGCCTTCAGAATCAATCTGCGAATGGCAAAGTGGACAAGGTCTATGGCACCATCGCTTATCCAGCGTACTTGGAATATCGAGCTTTCACTTTAACCCTGCTCCCACCTGTGCTGAATGGTCGCTCTGGCACCCGCCTTTTTAACGGTTTACGTCATAGGCGTGAATCACGAGTGATTTACCATGACAAGGAAATCCCAAGTCCTGGCGGTCGAGGACGACCTTCTCGTTGACTTGACATTTCACAGTGTGCCTGCCTCACTGTTGACCGAGTTTGCCGAAAAAATCGTCAAGCCATACTACGAGGGCAACATGAACGCTGCAGTCCAAGATCTGATCGCTAAAGCTCTTGCTGAACAGGATTTCGTACTCTCCCACATTACACACCTTCGCGACAGAACAGGAGTTTAGCTAATGGGCGACGCCGAAGGGAACCGGAAAGCAGAAGTCGAGGAGGAGATCAACAGATGGAACGGTTTCGCAAGAGTTCTCCGCACAGAAGACAAGCAGGCGTTCGACGAAGCTATAAACACGTACCGGGGATTCGCATCCGAAACCGCCGATCCCGTGAACCTTGCAGTCTTAGAGCAAATGATGCTATTCATCACCGCGAGACAGATGTTAAGACTAAACAAGATTGAAGTGAGGCTAAATCAGATCGACCCGCCCAAACCCGAACCGCAACCCTGCGCGAACCAGCCCGAACCAGCCAAACCGATGATATCCTATATCAAGCCAGCTCCGAAAAAAGTGCAAAGAGGCCTGTGCGACTTTGGTTAGGATCCAGTCGAACCACTTCAGAAGGGACTTACACAAGGCAGCTCAAGCGATTCAGAACGCAGTGTATTCTCATAGCGCGCAGACCTAAACGTCACATGTTAATTGCAGCAGGTCAGTTGTCCTATCTGTTTGGTCGTTCATGCCTGATTTCCATCCAACGACCTGGCTCACTCAACTCCTGAAAACCGACTTTGCTATACACTCCATGCGCATCTGGGGTGATCAGCGTCCATTGATACACGTCTTCTAGTTCTGGGTGGTCCAGTATGTATTTGATCATGTTTTGGCCAATCCGTTTTCTTCTGTGTTTTTCATCAACGTACACGTCAAGAATGTAGGCGAACCTTGTCTTATCAGAAATGACCCTTGCATAACCAACTTGAAGCCCCTCTCGCGTAAACGCGCCCACAATCAAAGCAGAATTATGTGCTCCCTTGACTACTTCTTCCTCTTTGATGCCGACGCTCCACCATGCATTCTTCAGCATGCGCGTGACTTGACCAAAATCCATTTCATCAAACCCAGATTTTAAGACATAGTTAGATTCAGGCATCGCTTTCCCTCAGCACGGTCTTCCGCGTCAACCTTCCTTCAGATTTGCAACGCTCTTTGAGGCTCGAACTAGTGCATTAGCACATAGTCTTGTGAAATCATAAAGGTCATCGATTGGAATTCCGATGTTGGCTGTCTCTTTATCATACAAGGCCATTACTTCATCTTCAAACTCTGGGCTGTAACGTTGAAGAACATAGTAGATTCTCAGGTTGCTGATTGGTTCCATCATTATTGCCCATTCAGTTGCGGAATCAAGAGTGAAATCAACGAGTCTTCCCCCGATGAGTGAGGCTATCTTAGTTGCCATCGTCCTGTCAATGAGTCTAAGGTCTCTCGTGCGTATAGCCATCTCTCTTTTGTGCATACTGTCGATGGCATAGTCGCTCTGACCATATCCCATTTGTTTCAGTGCAAGGACCTGTGATTTCTCGATTCTCTCCATTAGAGAACCCCGTTTAGAGTAGAATGAGCGCCTTTAAATAAACGCGCCTGTTTGGGTTCGGGATTGAATTTTAGTGCACACACGCTGATCAGCGAAGAAGCCTTGTCGTTTGCCAAATACCCGAGGAACGAAAGGAAAGAGTGGCTT
Organism: uncultured Candidatus Bathyarchaeia archaeon; assembly: GCA_964632825.1. Taxonomy (GTDB): domain Archaea; phylum Thermoproteota; class Bathyarchaeia; order Bathyarchaeales; family Bathycorpusculaceae; genus UBA11855. The sequence goes on along the minus strand of CAZWBY010000060.1, from coordinate 2,739 downwards.
CCAAGAATAGGCGTCATAGAATAGAGACCAACCTTTCGATAGAAGTCTGTTCCACAAGTCATATAAGCGGACTGAAAGAGAATACGGTTTTTGATTTCATTCGAGGAGTAAAGGAGAGAGTAGGGGGTGAAAAAGAATGAATAAGAAACCAATAGGCATAGTTCTTGCGCTCGCAGCAAGTTTTGCCGTTGCTTTGGCTTCTACCCCTGTTTTCGCGTTATACCCGACGACCGATCCTTGGCCGATGTACCGCCACGATCTAACGCGGACAGGCGCCACAACTTCTGCTGCGCCTAACACCAACAATACTCTCTGGATCTTTGACGCCGGAAATACTTACATTTCTCCGCCGGTTATTGTCGATGGAAAAGTAATTTTCAACAGGAATACACAGGTTTTTGCTCTGGATGAAACCACCGGTGTAAAACTCTGGGAAACAGCAGCCTTTGCAGCCAGACTCAATGCCCAACCGGCATTTTCCAATGGCAAAATCTACACGGGTTCAGATGGAGGTTATCTCTATTGTGTTGATGCAGAAAATGGCGCAAAGCTCTGGGAGTATCAAGCCTCTGCAAGTGGGGATATACGCACTAGCCCACTAGTCGCAGATGGCAAGGTTTTCTTCGGAACTACCGACAATTATCTCTATGCTCTGAACGCCACGAATGGCCTGTATCTCTGGCGTTACACAGCTGCCAAACCCATCTATTCTTCGCCAGTAATTGATGGAGATCTGCTTTACTTCGGATGCGACAACGGATATCTCTACGCAATAGACGTTTCCGGGGCCTTGCCCGCATTGAAATGGTATTTCGCTACACCTGCCCTGCAACAAGTCCGCTGCACACCGACTGTGTCTGGTAGCAAGGTATACTTCGGATCCTACACAACAGACCACTCAGTTTTTGCGATCGACAAAACTGCAGGCACATTGGTCTGGAAGTACACGTTCGCGAGTAGCTGGGCCGCTGAGAATCCTTTGGTCGTCGCAGACAATGTTGTGTATTGCATGCTATCCAGCGGAAACAAGCTATACGCGCTCTATGCTAACGCTCCTGCAGGTAACTACGCCGAGACAGATCCAGCAATCCGCAAATGGAGTGTCTCAGTAGGTAGCTCAGGTTATGGAACGGAGCCCGTGGTAGCAGGCGGGAAAGTGTTCTTCGGCAGATACGACGCGGGATACAAGCTCACAGCTTTGGATGTGTCTGACGGCTCCAAGGTCTGGGAGGCTGGAGACACCAATGCTTTTGAATGGCCAGTTGTCGCGGATGGAAGGCTTTTCTTCGTCAGAAACAGGTATGTTTGCTGCTTAGGAAGCCCATATCCTCCCCTGACTAACTACTACTCAGTATCTGCAGGCGGGCAAGATTTCGTTGTCAAACTAGTGATCAACGCAACGGCCAGAGCGTTCAACACATCCACCTTGGTCACGTTGAAGAAGATTAGCTACGCACTTGAAGGAATCACCGGAACCACAGGCATGTCTAACATAACCATTCCAAACGCGATGCTTGGAGGAACATACACCGTTACAGTAGACGGAGGACTGCCACAATACTCGGCGCCCCCGGTTAACAACGGAACACACACATCCCTGTACTTCACATACCTCCATAGTGCCCACACTGTAGAGATTATCGGCACGGCCGCAATACCAGAGTTTCACTCGTTACTTATTCTGTTGCCACTATTCGCGATACTGACACTGCTTGCAGTCAAAGTCAACAGAAGGGACCGTTCTGTGCAACGCTCGTGAACAGGCTCGTGCGCTTTCCTTCCCCTTTTTTGTTTGCCATAGGACTAAAGGTTTTGCAAAGAAGAGACGGGAATAAGGGTTTAACACTATATGGGTCCACCTTGCTACTGTGTTTTGACCGTTGATGGTTGCCGAGGTTGTGTGTGCTCGCTGAGTCTACGCACACTATTCCATATGAACCGAGCGAACGTCGAATTATCTATTAATGTATGAAACTCGGCTTGGATTCTTTTCATTTCTTTGGCGCCAAAGACTCTTGCATTGCATTTTTCCATCTCTTGCAGACCCTCAAATTCCCACGTTTCAATGTACAAGTTGCCCAAGCCGCCGCATACCTGCTGCAACAGCTTCCATGACTTCAGTCCCTCGAAGACTTTGGGGTTTTCCTTCTTGAATTTGAGGAATTCCCCAAGCAGTCTCTGGAACTCTGGCTGTGTTTCTTGTTTGGCTAGATAGGTTTCAACAAGAAGATACTCATTCAGCTCCCATCCACAAGAATGGTGTTACCCGTGTCTAAGGGTGCAGCTGGAAAGATGGACGTTCTACTGCAAGGTCAGACGGGGAGGGCACAATGACAATAAGCAATACAGTCACGTTGACCGTTTGGGCGCCCTTTTGATGGCTATCGGGGAACGGGTCAATCTCCTATCCCCCTTTTTTCTGGATTTGACGCAGAGACCTTGAAGCAGATCACTTCATTAGAGAGTACCAATAGCCTCGAGCCAGGTAAATTCGTAATCATTTCTTCTTGAGATTGAAAATTAGCGAAAGCTTGCGCTTTCCAAGCCATAAAAAAAGACAGTAATGTTTTTATGAAGAAATAATGTTGCCATTAAACCGTTGGTGTTGGGAAATGCCCCAGAGTAAGAAAGAAGAAGCAACTGGTCTGGAAAAACACAAACAGCTCCAAAGAGAAAAGGAAATTAAAAGAAAACAGAAAAAACAGGTTTCGCTCCCTTCAAAACACACCAAAAAGAAAT
>CAZWBY010000059.1:4938-8171 GCA_964632825.1 uncultured Candidatus Bathyarchaeia archaeon | reverse complement strand
AACCTACATGCAGAAACCAACCGGGGGACAATATTGGAGCCTTGTTCCAGGTGACTACGACTTAGGTGCTGGCTACGCACCGAACTCGGCGTCTTTTCCGTTTGGCTGGGAGAAAGGAACTTTTGAGATGATTTGTTACGGCAAAGCGAGCAATGTTATCAGAGCAACTAACGTCACGTTGGTTCAATTGTCAGCCGAGGGCACAAGTGATATTCTGGATGCCATCAAAGTTGTTGTTCTCACTGCTGGAGCAAGTGACTTCCAGAATCTCTACGATCAAAAAGAAGCTAGACTGCAAACTCTTGTTGATTCAGGAGTCGCCACCGGATACACGACAATGTACGGAAACATGCTTAACCAGTCTAAGGCCTTGTTAGGCAAAGGATACGTAAATGAAGCCATAGCCCTTCTGAACGCGATTCCATCTTCAGGAGAACCCATGGGATCATCTTTGGAAATGATCATGCTGCCAGCCGTAGCAATAGCAGCTGTAGCAGCGGTCATATTCGCCGTAATGTTTATGCGCGCCAGAGGAAAAACCAGCTACTACCGATTGGTAGTCGAAGACCAGATCAAAGACTTGGAAGGACTAACGCTGAGAGCATCAAAGATAGACCGGACAATGGCATCAAGCTTGGACTCAGTCAAAGACAGACTCAAGCGTCTTGTTGGGATGTGATAAAGCACGAGAATCTACCAGAACAGCCTGCACATTATAGGGTTGGGTTCAGCCGGAACAAACATAGTTGAAGCATTCCTGAAAGATAAGAAGACAGCAGAACTGCTTGAGAGTGATATAACAAGGCTCAGCCTGTTGGCAATCGACATCGCAGATTCTGAAATCAGAAGCCTACAGGAAAGCCATGAGAAAGCCCAATTAGCACTGGCCAAAGCAGGCATACCCAAAGAAAGACTGCGGTTAATCGCCCAGTCAGTAAAGTTTCCAACCGCCGAAGCAATGTATGACTTCATCAACCAAAAATACAATGAATACCTGCTAGCGGAAGGCGCCAAACTAGAAAGCTTCCACCCATGGCTCATCTCAACCGAGGCAATTCCCCCGATGGCAGGAGGCGCAGGGAGACGAAGAGCATTAGCCAAAGCGATATACGCCCTCAACTACTACCAGCTTGGGATAATCAAGAGCTTCATAACCGCCTTCAAAGAACAAGCCCTCTCGTCAATCATTTCGCCAACAATAGTAATAGCCTATGGGTTGGGAGGAGGAACAGGAAGCGGCATCTTCTTCGAGTTCGCCCGCCATCTGCGAAAAATGTTGGGATCAGGCGTGCCAATAATTGGCCTGGTAGTCACGCCATGCGGAGGCGACGACCCACCGGCTAAAGGCTGTTCAGCTTTCGTAGCCATGAACGAACTGTCACTCTTGCTAAACAAAGAATACAACGAATTAGTCATCAAAAAATACGGTGACTACTACAAGAACCCATTGAACGCCATGATCTATTTGCCGCTGCTGCCTGCCTACTCGAAAGTCGGCAACATAATCTCAGCCCGAAGAGAAATGGACGAAATGGTCGTAGACATGTTATACACAGTCATGGATTTCGACTTAGCCGACTTGCTAGGAGGAATAGGAACAGAAGTTGGGCTAACCGAAAACTACGTTCACACATTGGGCACGATAAGAGTAAATTACCCAATCGACGAGTACCTGTCCGCCTTCAAACTCAACTTCGAAAAACTTGAACTGCTCCATGATCTACGGAAAGAAAAGCTTGACGTAGTAGACAAAATCGCTGCCCTAATCAAAGTTGACAACGAAGCCGTCCGTGAACTGTATAAAAACTACCTCATACGGACTGGAACCTTCGACGTGGACCAATTCGAGGAGAAACTCAAGTCCATCATCAGCAGCAACCCAAAAACTGAGGAGGACCTGCTTCTACACGTAAGGGGAATCGAAGACCAATCCAAAAACTGGCTAAGCGAAATCATGAAGTACCTCAAAACAATAAGTCAAATGAAGAAGGGAGTAGTCGAAGACGCCGTCGTCAAGTTGTCGTTGCGCAGAGAAGGATCCAGACGAATCGACAACTTGGAAAGCCTTCTAACTAACTTTTCCAAGACATACTTGGATTTCTCCGAAAGGAAAGCCTACATCTTCGAGCGTCTCAAACAGTTGATACCAAGCTCACAAATCTTCACAATAAGACAAAAAAGAATCTTAGAAGACTTCATGAACCTCGCGGAGCTTGCTGAAAAAGCAATAAACGCACTGAAGTTCTACGACGAGACAAGATACATCACCGATGCACTAATCAGATATTACGAAGGTCTGCCCGAATCTGAATCCGAAATGAAACAACTCAAAGAGATACGGTCAGAGTTGGCGACGATATACCTCATGGTTCAACTAATGCTAAGGTCGCCCCAAGACGAAATAAAAATCATCGACGAACACCTGACCTACCTGAACGACATCAAAACAAAATACTTAGACCGAAGGAACTGCGAGGACAACGAACTCATCAGAATACAAGAAAACAAGAAGAGAAAAGAATTCGACAAGGAAAAAGTCGACCGGCAACTGAGAAAGTTCCTCAGCACGAAACGATACGCCCGGGAACAAATGATCCAGATCGAGCGAGACTTGAAAAGGGCACAAGAAGAAGAAACCCTCGGTCTAGAACGCCTTGAGAAACTAGACAGCGTACTCTGCCTATATGATGACTTAAGTAAGAAAATCGAAGCCACATCTGACTACCACAAGAAGCTGAACAAAATCGTAGACCTCTACAAAGAATACGAAGAGAAAATAGCAGAAATAACACAGCCGAAAAAATATTTTGAGAGATCAACTGAGCTCACCGAAAACGAACAGCTGAAGATCATCTTCAAGATACTGACAGAACAAGAAGAAACCCTGACTAAAGACATCATATACAGAGAGATACTGGACAAAGAACACTACAAAGACTTCATGAAGAGCATAATAAGAGTCTTCAAAACACCAAGCCTCATGGGATACAAACCAACCTACAAATCAGACTACATCTGGGTAACAGTCACAGCCCCTCCAAAACTCTGGAGCGAAGACCTAACCCAAGAAATATACACTGCACTCGCCGGATACGTCACAAGCGAAGTATCAAGAACCATAACAGTCCGGGTGATAGAAGCCCAAGACCCATGGACAACCAGAATACTCGTAGTAGGCGGCAGAGGCAAACCAGAGCACCTAGAAGCATTCGACGAAATGCAACTGCTATACA
>CAZWBY010000059.1:0-4838 GCA_964632825.1 uncultured Candidatus Bathyarchaeia archaeon | reverse complement strand
GGCCTGAAGGTTGTACTGTCCAGGATCTTTTCCAACGAACCATAAACCTTGAGGCTGGCACCCGTGGCAGCCAGAACCGTAAATGCCTTAACGCCTAAGGACCTTGACAGTTCGGAAAACTCCTTGACGAAAGTTGTCTTAGCAAGCATCATTTCCACGATGCTATTGAGAACCATGTTGCCCCTTAGCACTGACCCGGTTCTGTCAACACCTACATACTCGTTGAGCTGATCCCTGCCCAACAGAATCAAAGCAGCTGATTCTTTGCCAAGGCACATCCCTATTGAAGAAAGTGCATTAAAATGAGCCGTTGGAGCCTGCAACCTTGATGGGGATAAGCCCAAGGTCACCGCAGCCATGTTCCATTCTCTGAGCCTGGAAACCAAAATCGGCGACATAGCGCTTCCTATCCCATCCCACAAGGACGAAACCGATAGAACACCTAGTTCATTGCCTTCGAGTTTGCCCCTTATTCTCTTGAATAACTCTTGGTTGTCAGCTAGGTAGGGCGAAACCTGGTACCAGAATTGGGCATCAACATCTGCGTCCAAACCCGTAACCATGTTTGAATCCAACAAATCCTTGCCCCAATTCATCACTTCCTCGCTTGACTTCTCGACAAAGATGGGTTGAACTTCGTCTTTCAAGCTGGAGAGCTTCCCGTGTACCAAGATTTTGCCTGGGTATTCTCCAATGCAGATTAGAGCCTGTTTCGGCAAAGCCTGTCGTCTTGTTTCCTGTGGTTCAGGAACTGCTTCGATTCCTGCTACATCGGTTTCAACAGATTTGGCTTCTTCGCCTTCAACAGGTTTTGCCAGATCGGCTTCTGCCGCATCCGCCTTTTCCTGTATGTCCAAAACAGCCTCTTCGCTAGTTTGGCTAGTGTCTTCTCCCCTGGATCTCTTACCCTTTTTCAGGATAGACTTTAAGAACCGTTTCACGACAAACCTTAAGAACCGTTTTATAAAATAAGGCTTTAGGTCAAAGTCATTGAAGTTGAAAATAAAAGGCTTGAAACCACCCTCGGGCTTCAAGGGCTTCAAAGATTGGTACGCAAAACAAAAAGCAAAACGCACAGCACAACGCGCTCTCGTACCAACCATGCTCAGGGCATTAACGTTTGTTTTGACCCTGACAAGCATGGCGTTGGCATTATCTTTGTTGCCACTGTTTCCACAGCCGCTTCCAATTGTAATCGCGTTTCTAATCGCATTCATAGCCTACGAGAATCCAGGTTTCAGTCTGCCAGTTGGAGGTGCGCTCACGGGGTTAGGCTTAATCTACAACATGTCCAAAGTCAACTTCATATCCGTATTGGGCGACCAGTTTGTTCGTGAAGCGGTAATTTTCGCGTTTATCTTTGTATTCACCATACTCCCAATCGTTTTTCACAAGCACAAAGCCGCAATAGCCATCGATCTAGGCATAATCGCATCTATGCTCCTATTCAACGGACAGGCCTATTTCTTAGCCATACCCTTGATTTTCGCTTCAATCGTGCTTTTCAAGAAGCTCTCAGCCCTTACCGCAACATACTACGGTTTGATATCAACGCCGCTGCTAATGATGCAATACTTGGGCTTCATAACAGAGGCAGCCGACATTCAAACTGACTGGTGGGTCCTGCCAAACTCAAGTCCTCCAATATTCGCTTCATTAACGGAGCTGTTAAAGACCCTGCAGGACTCCATGATCCAATTTCGACTGTTTGACACATCCCAAGTTGTCAACGCCATCACCGCACAAGTCACTCAAGAGCCGCCTCTGGCAGATCACACCATAATCGAGGTCTTGTCCCACTACCTGGACTCTGTTCCTGGCATTGTTCTCCTTTTAGTCATAGTTGCAGTTTTGGTTTCAGCATTCATCCTACTGATGCGTGTCATTCTGAAGACAACAAATATCTCTGACAGAATCCTGCCGCCAATCATAGCCGCTACGGGAACATTAGTCCTCTTCATCTGCCTGAGTGCTCTTCAAGGACCATTGGCGTTTGAAGCCAAAATCGACAGCGGAAAAATAGCCATTGGCACAATCGCTGCCGTGATGTTCGCCCTACCAGCATTGTTCATGGATCAGGCTCCAAAAAGAAGAGGAACCGTAGATATGATAGCACAAAAAGCACGCGAGCTACTGGATAAACTCGGGAATTTTGAGAGTACACTAGAAAAGGTTCAGGAAACGCTACCTGTCGATGTAAGCAGCCTCAAAGGCAAAATGCTAATTCTAAAAGACAGGCTCAATTACATGTTCACCAAAACTTCGAATGAAGGTTACGAACCTTCCGAAATAGACGAAGCATTCAATGACCTTGAGACGACAAGCAAGGAACTGGATGATCTAACTGCAGAGCTGGACCTATCACTAAAAGCGTACCAAGTTCTGGTTGAAGGAGAATACTCAACGTGGATTGGAAAATTCCAAGACATCGGGTTACAAGCTACTGCCGCAGAGAAAACAAGTTTCCAGCAGGACCTTCCAGTTGAAGATAGAATAATCCACATCAAAGAAAGAATTGACGCAGGAGAAAAACTGGTAAACGACGTCCTTAAGACTGCGGAGCAAGCCTACGGCATAGTAAGAACTTTATACGATCCCACGCTACCCGAAGAAAGCCAAGCAATTGCCTTCGCTAAAAAACAGCGTTCAGACAACGGAAATCCCTGGATCGCTTCAAACGCCCTTTTTACTGCACTAAACAACTGGAAAAAACAATACAACACGGAGATTTCCCGGTCGGTTGACTACCTGCAAAACTCCATAAGCGTCGTTGCTGGATTGAGCGACCAGAGTGAAAGCCTACGCCCGGTTTTAGGAAACGACTTTTCCAAAATCATGGATGTCGCAAAGAGAACTGAAAACCTAAGATTTGATGTTGAGAAAGACGCGATAAACGTAGGCGATTTTATCAGAATTGGGGAAGTCCTTCGGGCTCTGCTGAACATAGTCAGAGACGCACTTGTTATTCTTAACGAAAACCTGAAGGCCAAGGAGAAATCAATCGACAGCATGTTGCCAACTGACGACTACGTATGGGAGAAGAACACGGTCTTGCAACAACAAATGGATTCCGCCACAGACGTTTTCATAAACCCTGCAGGGTACGGATTGAACCGAGCGCTTGCAGCTTTGCCAAACGCCGTTTCCTATATCACAGAATCCGTTTCGACAATCGCCCGATACAATGACCAAGAAGAGCTTTTCTTGAACTATCCAGTAGCGGAAACCGCGATCGAGGAAGGGTTCAAGCAGAAAACATCCATTTCTGCAAACGATCTGCCATTCGAACCGAAGATCGCAGAGGCATATCTCAGGCTATTCCACAGCAACAGACTTCGCGAATACTCTTTTGACAATCAAAGAGTAATTTTGACGCGCGTTAAGAAATAACATAACTCATCCAGCCTCTGGGCGCGCGCTCTGCCTGCAGCAATCCTGCTAAGCTTGCGCTTCAGCGCTGGCTAGTATTCTTTATCTAATGCGGCAACCTGGAACCATCTCCACTGCCCCATGAGTGAAGCGGCGAACATGATCCAAATTTCCCCTCTCCTGATTCTGCTCGTAATCGTAAACATAATCTCGCTGGCGCTCTTCGGAGTTGACAAGCTGAAGAGCGTACGTGGAGCATGGAGAATTCCAGAATCGAAGCTTCTGCTGGCTGGACTCTGCGGACCATTCGGAGGCTACGCGGGTATGCTACTCTTTGGGCACAAGACCCGCAAGACCAAGTTCCTTCTAGTCCCCGTGGCTATGTTTATCCAACTAGGTGTGATAGTGTATTTGCGTCTCATCTGAAGTGTCATAACAGGTTTTTTGTACAGAAATTGCTGGCGAAATAGGAACTATTAATCATGAAGACCAGCTTAGAAAGAGCCAGCTACCGTTGCTTTTCCTTCAACAAAAGAACGGCACTGCCTCAGGCTCGCTCTTTATTTTCCCGTCTTTTCGTCGTGTTTCTTCTTTTTTTGCTTGTTCTTCTTAGCTAATGAAGGCACAGATACAACCTCCGTGAAGCAAGTCTGCATCAACGCTAATGCACTAGATGCCTATAAAACTTAACAAGAAACGCGGGAAAAACAATTTCAGCTTGAACTAGGCAACACAAATCTGTCCTTTCTGCAACTGCGTTGAACAGAACAGCCGACTTCCTACGCAATGCTTAAGCTATGGGAGACGTTAACAATAGCCATCCACGTGGAAAAAGCGGAGAGAACTTACAATCAGCCCTAGAAAGAGAAGCCCAAGAAACGCCAAAAACAAGCGCGGCAGAGGAAACTGCCCAGTCACGGTAGGCGAAGAATGCGAAGTTGACATCAGCCAGATGAGCCCGAGGGGAGAGGGAATAGCCAGCTTCAAAGGCTTCAAGGTCTTCATACGCAACGTGAAACTCGGAGACCACGTGAAAGTCAGAATCACAAACATGGATTCAGTCAGTGCAGACGCTGAAGTGGTTAACAGCTCCTAGTGTCCCACGGTGGAAAAGACAAAGAAAAAAATTCTAATACTCAACACCGCCATTCCCTGCAAGTCGCATCCAACTTAGTAGATTGAAAGAGATCTACTACAGATTGCAGGAAAACCGCCTATGAGAGCTTTCATTTTTCGGGCGCAAAACGGGAGAAACTGCCCCGTTGAATGGATAGGTTTAAAACATGGCTATGAATCAATGCAGATGTGCAAAAAAGTATTTTTGCGCACAATAGGCAAAATAAGGAGTTGAAAAAGCATAATGTATAACAAAGAATTCCATAAGGCAACCTGTGCCGACTGCGGAAAGGAATGCGAAGTTCCCTTCAAGCCAGACGGAAGCAGGCCAGTGTACTGCCGAGAATGTTACG
>CAZWBY010000058.1:0-8582 GCA_964632825.1 uncultured Candidatus Bathyarchaeia archaeon | reverse complement strand
ATTATTGGTCGTGCAGGCGTGGGCTACGACAACATAGATGTAGACGCTGCATCCGGATGCGGCATAGTTGTGAAGTACGCCCCATACGGAAACACAAATGCCGTTGCAGAATTAACAATAGGTTTGATGCTGAGCATTTCCCGCAAGGTCCCTCAGGCGCACCAGATGCTTAGAACAGGTGTTTGGGAGAAGGAGAAGCTTAAGGGAACAGAACTCTCATATAAAACGTTGGGCGTCTTAGGTTGCGGAAAGATTGGGCAGAGGGTAGCTGAACTGGCGCACCGAGGCTTCGACATGCAGGTCATAGGCTATGACATGAAACCTTGCATTGAATCCAACATAGAGTTCACTTCGAAGGAGGCGGTTCTCGCGAAAGCCGATTACATAACGATTCACACTGGCGGGAAAGAAGTCATCGTAGGCGACAGCGAGCTCAAACAGATGAAATCAACAGCATTCCTCGTTAACACATCAAGAGGCGCCAACGTGGACGAAGAAGCTTTGTACAAGGCATTGAAAGAAAAGAGAATAGCCGGAGCCGCACTCGACGTTTATGCGGATGAGCCCAAGGCTGAAGGCGCCGAGTTCAAGAGCAAGCTCAGAAGTCTAGACAACGTTGTTTTCTCCTCCCATCTCGGCGCATCAACGGTTGAAGCTCAGAGAGAAACGTCAATCGAAATAGCCCGTGTCGTCGCAGGATACCTGCGTGGAGGCGACTTCGCAAACTCGGTTAACGCGGGCGAAAGCATCGAGCTCGAGGAGAGGCCAGTCTACCCGCTGTTTATCCACCACAGGGATGTTCCAGGAGTCTTCGCCAACATAGACAAGGTTCTAGCAGACAACGACATTAACATCAGAGCTAACTATTCGAGACAGATCGGAAAGAGTGGGTATGCGATCTCAGTTTACGTGGTGCATAAAAAAGTGTCCGCTGAGATCATCAAAACTCTGCGCGGAATCGAAAACATTTGTAACGTCAAGATCTAACACTTGCTGATGTCAACGCGCCACTTCTTGCGCTAAACTTCCTTATTTACCGTGATTTCAGCGCCTGCCATAGTGACGGCACTGATTATATAAGCTGGTTTCCTCAAAGGCTACGAACATGAAGCTTGGCGTTCTCTTTTCGGGCGGAAAAGACTCAACCTTCGCTCTTCACCTAGCTGCCGAAAAAGAAGAAGTCTCATGTCTGATCACGCTGGTGAGCAGAAATGAGGAGAGCTACATGTTTCACACTCCCAACATAGGAATCACCGCTTTGCAAGCCGAAGCGATGAGAATCCCGATTCTCCAGAGAGAGACAGAGGGCAGACCCGAGCATGAGCTCACGGACCTGAAAGAGGCCATCGCACAGGCAGTCAAGGATTATGGAATTGAGGGCGTGGTCTCTGGGGCAATAGAGTCTGTGTACCAGTCCGAGCGGATTCAGCGCATTTGCAGCCAGCTTGATGTCTGGTGCTTCAACCCGCTTTGGAAGCGGAACCAGGAAGAGTACTTGGAAGAAGTCATGGCAAGAGGTTATGAGGTTGTATTGTCTGGGGTTTTTGCCTATCCTCTGGATGGGACTTGGCTTGGGAAACGGCTTGACCGAGACCTCATCTCGAAGTTGCTGGTGCTTGAGAAAAGGTTCGGCGTGAGTCCGTCTGGGGAGGGAGGCGAAATCGAGACCACGGTTTTGGATGCTCCTCTTTTCAAGCAGAGAATCGAAATACAGGAATCAACGGTTGAGGCAAGAGGCAACTCTGGGGTTTTGAGGATTAGGAAAGCGAGGTTGTTAGCGAAGTGATTTTGATAGTTGACATGAACTGCCGGCGGGATTCACTAGGCTTTTACGAGTTTGTATTGCCTATCGTTCACGCTATTGGGGACTTGAATGTGTGCACCGTGAGACATTACAGGGAGGTGACACCAGACGATGTCAAGAAGAGCAGCTGTGTTATACTGTCGGGTACGCCGTTGAAGGATCATGCGACACTAAGCGAACCCGAGAAGTTTGGCTGGTTGAAGAGCTGTGAAACTCCTGTCTTGGGAATTTGCGCTGGAATGCAGACAATCGCCTTGGTATTCGGGGCTGAACTGGAGAAGTGTCTCAGCTTGGGCATGACCAGAATAGTCACTACTGCGACAAATTCTTTGTTTTCCTCAGCCTTCCAGGCTTACACTCTGCACAACTATTCTCTGAAATCTTCAGGAGACTTTGAGGTTTTGGCTGAGTCTGAGAAATGTGTGCAGGCGATCAAGAAAAATGGCAGGGAGATTTACGGTGTGCTGTTTCATCCAGAAGTTCGGAATCCGGAGATAATCAAGCGTTTTGTGCGGGCTTCTAGCCACACCGAATGGTATAAAACGAACACGATTCAGAAATAACCTGTCGTTGTTTGTTGAGAAAACTGGGTGCAGCAAATGGTAGAGTTATCTCCTGAGAAGCTTCGGTCGGAATGTGACCCGAGTCTTATGGATTGTGAAACTACAAAAGATCTAAGTCCCCTGAAAGAGATTATTGGTCAAGAACGAGCCGTTAGGGCCCTGAAGTTCGGCATAGGCATCAAAGATCACGGCTTCAACATCTACGTTGCCGGATTGCCTGGAACGGGCAGAACCACGGCCGTAAAGAACTTTGTCGAAGAGATTGCCAATTCTGAACCGGTGCCTCCAGACTGGTGTTACGTGAACAACTTTTCCAATCAGTATGAGCCCAAGGCGATCAGGCTGCCCGCAGGAAAGGGCAAAGAATTCAGAGACCACATCAAGAACCTGATCGAAAATGCGAGAACCGCCCTTCCTAAGGCTTTCGAGAGCGAGGACTATACGGTGAGGCGGGAGACAACAATCAGAGGTCTTGAGAACCAGAGGAAAGAGCTGATCTCGCAGTTAAACGCCAAGGCTCAGCAGGAAGGCTTCGTGATCCAAAGCACGCCAATTGGTTTACTGACGATTCCAGTGATAAAGGGAAAGCCCATTAGTGAAGAAGAACTAATCACGATGCCGCAGAAGACTAAGGATGAGATTCAAGAGAAGAGAGAACGGCTAGACTTGGAACTGCGAAACACTATGAGGCAGCTCTTCGACATGGAACGCAGGATCCATGATGAACTCAAGAAGCTCAATAGAGAGGTCGCCTTGTACGCCATTGGTCACCTTGTGGACGACGTAATGGAAAAATACAGGGAAAATTCCGAGGTAACGGTGTACCTTCGTGACGTCCAGAACGACATACTTGAAAACATCTCTCAGTTCATAAAAGGAGAGGACCCTCAGCAGCAGAGTCCGTTCCAGTTACCTTGGATGAAGGAGGCTCCGTTCAAGAAGTATGAGGTGAACGTGGTCGTTGACAACTCGAATGTGACGGGTGCACCCGTGGTTATGGAGTTGAATCCTGTCTACCAAAACCTCGTCGGGCGGACAGAGAAGGAACCTCAGTTTGGTGCTTTGGTTACTGACTTCACCATGATTCGGGGAGGAGCTCTTCACAAGGCGAATTATGGCTATTTGATTGTTAGGGTTGAGGAGCTGCTCCGTAGTCCATTGTCATACGACTCTCTTAAGAGAGCCTTGAGAGACAAACGTGTGGTTATTGAGGAGCCTGAGGAGCGTTTTGGATTCATAAGCATTAAGAGCTTGAAACCCGAGCCGATTCCCCTCAGCGTGAAGGTAATTCTCATTGGAGATCCGTATGTGTACCAGATGATGTTCACTTTGGATATGGAGTTCAAGGAGCTTTTCAAGGTCAAAGCGGAGTTTGACAGCACCATGGAGCGGACTGAAGAAAACGTGCAACGATACGCTAGTTTCGTGTGCGCTCTTTGTCAGAAAGAAAACTTGAGGCATCTTGACGGTTCTGGGCTAGCTAAGGTTGTTGAGCATAGCTCGAGGCTTGCTGATAATCAGGAGAAACTCTCCACCAGGTTCGCCGAGGTTGCAGACGTCATCCGCGAGGCCAATTTCTATGCGGCGGAGGAGAAATCGGAGCACATTAATGGTAATCACATGAAGAAAGCTGTCGAAGAAAAAACCTATCGTTCGAAGCTGGTTCAAGAGAAGATTCAGGAGATGATCACGGAAGGCGTTATTCTCATTGACACAGAAGACCAAAAGGTGGGGCAGGTTAACGGCTTGTCGGTTATGGGTCTCGGAGACTTCGCCTTCGGTAATCCGTCGCGTGTGACAGCAAGCTTAGGCTTGGGCAGAGAAGGAGTTATAGACATAGAGCGGGAAGCCAAGATGGGTGGGCCGATTCACACCAAGGGCGTTCTTATCCTCAGTGGTTATTTGAATGAACGGTTTGCGAGGGAAAAGCCTCTGAGTCTGTCGGCGCGCTTGGTTTTTGAGCAGAGCTACGGCGGCGTAGAAGGAGACAGCGCTTCAAGCACTGAACTGTACGCTTTGCTTTCAGCGCTGTCGGGACTGCCGATAAAACAGAATCTCGCTGTGACGGGCTCGGTTAACCAGAAGGGTGAGGTGCAGGCTATCGGCGGTATTAACGAGAAAATCGAGGGTTTCTTCGAGGTCTGCAAGGCCAGGGGCTTTACTGGCAAGCAAGGCGTAATGATGCCTGCTAGCAACGTTAAGAACTTGATGTTGAAGGAAGAGGTTGTTGAAGCTGTCAGAGCGGGCAAGTTCCACATCTACTCGGCACGGACGATCGACGAAGGGATTGAAATTCTCACAGGCGTGAAGGCTGGCAAGAGGCTTGATGACGGAACTTTCGAAGAAGAAACCGTGAACGCTAGAGTTGACAAGCGTTTGAGAGAGATGGTGGAGAAGCTCCGAGAATTTTCCGCAGGCAACGGGAAAGACAAGAAGGACAACGACTGAGTCTGCTCTCGCTCGAGTATCTCTATTTTCTTTGACTAGTTCTTTGTTTCAGTAGCTTCCAGGTTTTGTTCGGGTAAGAGCACAACAAAAGTCGTTGTTGGTTTTTCAGGTTTTCTCGTCACTTTTAATCTTTCTCTATGGGTGCCTATCCAGTAGAGACTCCATCCAAAAAGCCAGATGAAACAGACTGCAGGCAAAGCTGAGAACGTCAATAACCTGCTTCGTTTGTGAAAAGGCGCTGCTGAAAATCCTAATTTTGCGTTCTTTAACGGCATACTCTTCATGTTGCGGTCAATTCTCGATTTAAAGCGATTTCTTCTTAAATTTTCTTGAGAAGCACGATTTGCCAAATTGCAAAATCGGCGAGAAGAATGTTGCAGTAGCTAGAAATTTTTCAAATGGACGACGCCACGTTCCCCTATCCCCCTCGGTATTTTCCCGACTTCCGCTTCTCGAGTTTTTTTGCTTGTCGTCGTCGAGGGGTTTTTTTGCTGGACGACGACAACAAACTTTGCTTCATAAGCTTTCTGGTTGTTGTTGTGCGCTGATGATTTTTTCGACCCCACTACAACAACCAATCAGTCTTGGGGGAAAATAACTGGAAGTAGTAGTCCAAGCGTGAATTCACGGGGACGACTACTACCAGAAAGAGCTCCTGCGAGCCTGAGGAAAGGAGGCAACTAATTCTCCTTCTATCTTTCTCGCTGGAAGTAGTAGTGCATCTGCAATTTCACTGCACTTCTTGTCTGCTGTTCGAAGTACCGAGAAGTCGATCTTGATAGCCAACTGGTGATAATTGGCTTCCAGGAGTATGGCCGGCTGAAAGGCGCGAAGGATCTATCACTGACATATTTCTGCTCGCCTCTTTGAAGCTTGTGCAAATACACAGCGAACCTCCCCTTTTCTTCTACTTGGACCACTAAATCTTGATTTTCTAATTTCTATTTTCTAAACTGGGGATAATTCTAGAAAACCATTTCTTTTCCTAACGCTAGAGATTTAGAAAATAGAAAACAAAACGTTACCTGAATAGATGATAGTTGATAATACCTAGCATAATCTCATGATTAGCACCGTGAGCCCACAGAGAGCTCGCCAAGCAAAATGCAGGCACAAAACAATGTCTTTCTCCACTGAACCACACTTCAAGTTATGAGTCTGATACAAAACACATACGTCAAGAAAGATTGAGTGTTATTCAGAAAAGATGGGGAAGTGTGCTGAGATTGAGTGCGTTTGGTTTGAGAGATGCTTGCTAAGATTCCTTTAGTTTTGCTATGGCCTCGTTTACTCCCTTGGTCTCGTTTTCAAGCCATTCCTTGTACTTGTTCAGTTGATCGGTTTTTTCTTCTTTTGTCAGGAACATTCTTGGGTGTGGGGTACAACAGCAGGTGTTTTCTTCTTCGTGGTGCGTGTTCTTCCACCTCCTAATCTGATATTGGATTTACGATATCGTATTTGCGATATAACCTATAAACATATCGGAAACACGATACCCGGTTCAACAAGCTTTAATATCGATAATCCGACATGAATACACGTGATACACTTTAGCTCCAAAGGCTTCCTGTCCTTTCTCATACTCTGGCTAGTGAGAAAAGAAGCCATGTCAGGCGCAGAAATCGCCATGGAACTTGAAAAGAGGCGGGGAAGGAAACCCAGCCCTGGCACCATATATCCAGTTCTCAAACACCTGAACGAAGCAAACATTCTCGTGATAGACGAAAACAAACGTTATTCGCTCACAGAAAAGGGACAGAAGGCACTCGAAGCACATCTCGACAGCTTCGTAAATACGTTCTACGACATCGACGAAATGAAGTCTTGCTGCTGCAAAGACAAAGCAGAAACAGAAGAATGTCACTGAATTTGTCGTTGCGTTTGGGGATTGAAATTCAGTTCTCCTCTTCTGCACTCGCACGCGCAGAGCAACTTTGGATTTTTTCTTATTTTGGATCAAATAATAAATTTCTAAAAGATAGTGGATGAAGGGTCTCAAAGGCAACCAAAATCACCAAACACATAAGAAAGTCTTAGACCCACTGCTCGTGTTTGCCTGGATTAGCTATTTATGTCCAGAATGGAATACCGTTAGAAGTGCGGAGAAGAAATCATGAAAGCTTTCGAAAGACCAGGCCCAGCCAACACAGATGCAGTGGTAAATATTGTTGAAGAGGCTTCCGCAAAAGTTGACTACATTGTGGTGGCGTCTATCACCGGTACCAGTGCGGTTAAAGTAGCCGAAAAAGTAAGAGACAAGAAAGTGGTTTGCGTGACATGCCCGCAGGGATTGTACTGGCAAATCAAAGCGATGGATACAGACGTGTTTGCTGAAATACCCGAACTAAAAAAGAAACGTGACGAGTGGGCAGAAAAGGGGCTCGAAAGAGTCCCCATGAACATCACCGAAGAGAACAGAATCAAGCTGGAAGCTTTAGGCGTTGAGATTGTTCGAGGCACCATTCCTCTTTTCGGTCCAAGTTTCTCTATGAGACTGCACTTGCATAAGACCACGTCTATGGATGTTATGGCAAAAACGCTGGAGTTAATTTCCACGGGAACGCTCGTATGCCTGGAAAGTGTCTTGATGGCGATAGACGCTGGAATTGTTCCGGAAGAGAAACTTGTGCTTGCATGCGCAGGCACTGAGAGAGGACTGGACACGGCGTGGATAACGAGGGGTTGCGCTTCTGCCAACGTGTTTCATCATTCTAGGGGCTTCAGATTTGTCGAATGCCTTGCAAAACCAAGCATTAGCCTTGTTCCAAAAATAGACATGAAATATCTCGGATAGACTTGGAACAATGGAATGCCAAATAACCGAATACTAAATCAGCGGCTTCGAAGTTTAAGAAATCCAACTGAGAGAGAACACCGTTGACTGGAATTAGACGAAAAGACAAGGAAATCACGAATCTCGATGAAATGAAAACCATTCTCAAAAAGGTCAAGTACGTAACCTTGGCAATGTGCAACGGAAATGAGCCATACTTGGTGACCATTAGCCACGGGTACGACCAAGAGAAAAACTGCATCTATTTCCACTGCGCGGGTGAGGGAAAGAAAGTCAAGATACTGCAGGAGAATAGCGTTGTTTGGGGTCAGGCCCTTGTTGACGGGGGCTATGTTCAAGGGGCATGCGATCAGTTGTATGCCACGACCCAGTTTAGAGGAAGGGTAACTTTCTTGGAAAACTTCGGCGAAAAAGAACAAGCGTTGAGAGTTTTGATTGAATCTCTAGAGGACAATCCGGAACAAGTCATGGAAAAACAGCTCAAGCCAGAGTCAATTCAAAAAGTGAGGATCGGAAGGATAGACATTGACTATTTCAGCGGCAAAAAAGCTGACAAAGTGATAATTGCTCAATGAGTTTAACTGTGAACGAGGATACAGAATATCGTCGGAATCGATTACTCGACTCGTCTAATTTTGTGGCGCGCTAATCCACAATCATGTTCTTAGTTAAGAACTTGATAGCGAAAAATCACCAAGCATATAACGTTGAACCTCCCCTTCGCGTGCCCTTGGGTGGGGATGTAATGAGTAACAAAAGAAATGTTGTATTGTATTTAGACAAATAACTAGTTGAAAAGTCGAAAGAAATAGGCTTCAATCTCAGTAAGACCTTCGAAAATCATTTGAAACACTTAATGATTCAATTCTCAGCAAACAATTCATTGGACAACTTAGAATCAAGCTGCAAATCAACAAGAGCGGGCGTGGTGGGATTTGAACCCACGACCCCCAACTTAGGAGGCTGGTGCTCT
>CAZWBY010000057.1:0-8594 GCA_964632825.1 uncultured Candidatus Bathyarchaeia archaeon | reverse complement strand
CGCCTTGGATTGCACAGAGAGCCAAAAGATGCCCTGCCTGAACGGGTGAAATATCTGTTGATCCCGGTTTACAATTGGGTGAGCAGGAACAAAATCCGTTTAAAAAGAAAGCCCCAGCTGTCTGGCAGCGAAGAGGCAGAATAGACAGATCATGTTTTGCAGACGGAAAAGCAACTGAGCTTCTAATTGTTAATCAGACTGTCAAGTGCCGTTTTCGGGTTCTTGCGTTTTGCCTGGTGTTTCCTGTCCGAGCAAAAGAGCTGACAATAGGCCATTTAACTCTTTCTTGTTCCTCACGCTTCTAAAGATGGCTTTTCCGCTCTTGTAAACCCGGAATGAAACATCCTTGAAAACGAATTCGAAGATTATTCCCGCGATTGTGTTCTTCAGCTTAGCCCTTTTCAGAATTTGCTGTATGGCTTCGTCTCTCTTCTCGTATTTGAAAACAACAATTACGTCCTTTTCTGCGCCACAGGTTCCCTCGATGCGAGCTACATAGTCTTCAAGGCTTGCCATCAGAGCTGTTGGATCTCCTTCAAGATTTCGACGAATCGATCGATTTCTTCCCGGGTATTGTAAATGTAGAAGCTTGTCCTTGCTGAAGACTGCAGTTTGAGAACTTGGTGAAGAGGTTGAGCACAGTGAAACCCGCTGCGTATCATGATACCGTAGTTGTCGAAAAGCAGCGCTACGTCATGTGAAGACAATCCTTGAACGCTGAAGGGTATTATTCCGCACTTAAGTGCCGTGTCTATTGGTCCATGAAGGATGACCTTGCCGCATTCTTTCATGCGCTTAATTGCATAGCCGGTTAGCAGGCATTCGTGGCTAAGGACCTGATCCATTCCAATCTTCTCTAGGTACTTTACCGCCTCCATCAGACCGATGGCACCACAGATGTCGGGCGTCCCCGCTTCAAACTTCCAAGGTGGGTCATTAAAGCTAATGTCGCACTGCTGTTTGCCACCGACGAAAGAAACGTCTTTTATCATTTCGCCGCCTCCTTGGAAGGGTTCCATTTTATCCAGAAGTTGTTTCTTGGCATAGAGCACGCCTATGCCTGTTGGTCCGAGCATTTTGTGCCCTGAGAACGCTAGAAAATCCATGTCTAGGTTCTTAACGTCTACTGGTTTGTGCGGGACTGATTGTGCTCCGTCTACCAGCATCAAAGCTCCATGGTCATGAGCGACTTTAGCTATTCTCTTTACATCGTTTATTACGCCACTGACATTTGACACGTGGCTCAAAGATGCAATCTTTGTGTTGTTTGAAAGCTTGTTTTCAAAATCCTCATAGTCTAAAGTGCCGTCATCATTGACTTTGGCATACCTAACTGTGAAGCCGTTTATCTTTGAGAGAATCTCCCAAGGGACTATGTTGCTATGGTGCTCTAACAGCGAAACCAGAACTTCATCGCCTCTTTTCAGGTTCCGAAGTCCCCAGGAATATGCGACGAGGTTTATTCCCTCGGTTGTTCCTCTCACGAAAATGATTTCTGATGAATCCTTGGCGTTTATGAACTCGCCGATTTTTTCTCGTGCGCTTTCGTGCAGTTCGGTGGCTTCTTGAGAGAGCGTATAGACAGCCCGGTGTACATTGGCGTTATGTTGCTCATAGAAATCTTTGATAGCATTGATTACTTGCCGTGGTTTTTGTGTCGTGGCTGCGCTGTCGAAGTAGATCAGCGGGTTGTCATTTATTCTGCGATTAAGAATTGGAAAATCTTGGCGAATTCTCTGGGGATCTATGATTGTTTTTACTCCCCGGCCTTCAGTCTCTTTGACAGCGACTTTGCAAGCTCTTCTTCTTCCATTGCCTGCTTCTCTTCGAAAGTCAGTTCCTTAGGGACCCAGCTGGGAATTGCACCCTTGTCTTGATAGTATTTCCTAATTGCCCGCTTTACTACGCCCACAGCGAGGATGCCGCAGTGGAATTTGACGCTGGGCAAGCCGCCCACTTCTTCAGTTACCCTCTTCCAAGTTATGTCTGCCCAGACGCTCTGAAGGTTCATGCCCTTGATCATCTCGGTGACGATGCTAGCTGTGGCTATGTTGGCTGCGCAGCCGTAGCTTTCGAAAGAGGTTTTCTCAATGATGTCTTGTTCGTTGATCTTAAGATACAGCGTTATCATGTCGCCGCATGCAGGATTTCCAGCGACCGCAACAACGTTGGCATCTTCCATTTTTCCCAAATTCTTGGGGTTTCTGAAAAGGTCAAGCACTTTCTGGGTGTAAGGTAATGGTACGCGCGACATTCTTAATCAACTCCTGTTGAGCCCACTATTCCTCGTATCCGTTCTACTGCAGTAGGTAACACGTCTAAGACATAAGCTATGTCCTCTTGTGTGTGGTATCGAGTTGTTTTCATCAAGATGCTACCATGAGCCTCACTGAATTTTCGACCTATGGCTACGAGAACGTGGCTCGGTTGAAGGAGCCGTCGACTGCAGGCGCTTCCGCTTGAAACGTAGACGCCGCTGAGGCTTAGCTCAATAGTCAGTGCTTCGCCTTCGCATCTGAGAAAGCTAATGTTTGCGTTGTCAGGTGCCCTTTTGTCTCCTTTTGCGCCGTTAAGCTTTACGTCTGTGAGTTTGTTGAAAATTCCGTCAACCAGTTTGTCCCGCGTGCTGCGCATACGGTTGACGTTAATCTCGAAATCCCGAAAAGCCAGTTCCGATGCCTTGGCGAAACCCACTATCGAGGGCGTGTTTTCGACTCCTGGCCACAGTTTTTGGGTTCCAATCTGACCTTCAAGAATCTTTTCCACGTTAACTCCTTCGCGGATGTACAAGGCACCCATACCGCGAGGACCGAGGATTTTGTAACTGCTTATTGTTGCCATGTCTACTTTCAAATCCCTTACGTTGACTGGTATCCTGCCAAACGCGTCGGAGGCATCTGTGTGGAAGACCACGTTTTGGTTTCTGTCTCTTGCGATCGCTACTGCTTCCTTGATAGGTTGGATGACGCCCAGCTCGTTGTTCACGTTTGCAATGCTGACAAGTATCGTGTCTTTGTCGATATTCGCCTTTAGTTTCTCTAGATCAACAAGTCCTTCCCTATCAACGGGTGATTTGACCACTTGGAAACCATATCTCTTGAGCATCTCGGCAACGTGCAGAACATTTATTGGTTCAATTTCCGAAATCACAATCTTCTGCCCCTTGCCTTTCATTGCGATTGCAGCGCCCATTAAGGCAAGGTTGTTAGCTTCAGTTTCCCCTGGTGTGAAAGTCAACTCTTCAAGAATTGCCGCGCCTAAAGATTGAGATATTCTCTTTTGGCATTCCATTATCGTTTCAAAAGCTTCCCAGCCAAGCTTGTGAGTAAGAGTTGGATTGCCATACGCTTTTTGGCTGTAGTAGGGCAGCATCGCATCGACGATTTCTTTCGGAACGAGAGTTGAGTTCTCGTTGTCAAGGTAGACCTCGTGTTTTATGCCTTCGTGGGCTTTGAGGAGTTCTCTAACGTTTTCTACCAAACAAATCACGACCACTTAGCGATAGACGAATCGGCTGTAATCTTAATAGTCTAGTCCAAGTAAAAAAGCAATCGTAAAACAAATAGAACAGCTCGTTACCTTGGATGTCAGCAAAAAAACACAATAAACCCATCGATCAAATACATAGCGCATAATAAACATACACGGCGCATCTGAGTGAAAATAACCGAGCTTTCGATACCTGAACCGCTCAAGGCAGCGATTGTTCAAAATGGAATAACTGAGCTGTATCCTCCGCAAGAAGAGGCAGTGCAAGCGGGAGTCCTGAATTACAGGAACTTGGTACTTGCCAGTCCTACTGCGTCAGGAAAAACATTGATTGCGGAACTCTGCGGGATCAAACATGTTCTGGAAAAAAATGGAAAAGTTGTCTACCTTACGCCCCTGAGAGCACTAGCGAATGAGAAGTATGAGGAATTCAAGAAGTACGCAACTCTCAGAAAAAAAGACGGTAGACGCATCAGCGTAGGCATTAGCACGGGAGACTTTGACAGCGCCGACTTGTGGTTGGAGAGATACGACATCATAATCACTACCAACGAGAAGGCTGATTCGCTCCTGCGGCACAGGACCAAGTGGATGGACGAGATTTCGCTGATAGTTGCAGACGAGGTGCACTTGCTTAACGAGTCCGAGAGGGGACCGACGCTTGAGGTGGTGCTTGCGAGGATGATGCTGGTTAATCCTGAGGTGCAGATCCTTGCTTTGAGCGCAACAATAAACAACGTTGATGAAATCGCTAGTTGGTTGAAAGCTAGCTTTGTGGTAACTGAATGGCGCCCTGTTGTTCTCAAAGAAGGCGTCTTGTTGCATGATGAAATTCAGTTCAAGGATGGGGATGCCCGAAAAATCGAGGCAAAAACGAAGAATGCAGCTCTAAACCTTGCCCTGAACACTGTTAGGAGTGGGGGGCAAGCACTTGTCTTTGCATCAACTAGAAAGAATTCAGCAGCTTTAGCCAAACAGATTTCGGAGCATATCGGAGAAGTGCTTTCCAAACCTATCAAGAGGACCTTGGAGCGTGAAGCGGAAAGAATCCTATCGTTGGGCGAAAGAACACGACTTAGCGAGTCACTGGCTGACTTGGTTAAGTGTGGCACTGCTTTTCATCACGCAGGTCTCGGAGGCGGTCACCGCAGAGTAGTCGAGGACCTGTTTCGACAGGGCAAGATTAAAGTTTTGACTGCTACACCGACGCTGGCTTTCGGTGTAAATCTTCCTGCGCGTACCGTCGTGATTCAAGACTACAGACGTTACGAGGTTGGCTATGGATACTATCCGATTGCCGTGCTTGAGTATAAACAAATGGCGGGGAGGGCTGGCCGACCGAAATATGACAAAGTTGGAGAAGCGATACTAATCGCCAAGACAGCAGATGAAGCCGATTATCTAATGGACAGCTATATCCTCGCCAAACCCGAGCGCATATGGTCAAGGCTTGCGGTTGAGAAGATTATCCGTGGCCATGTCCTAGCCACTGTGGCCTCAGACTTCGCGAAAACAGAGAATGGAGTCTATGAGTTCTTTGGAAAGACATTCTACGCCTACCAGTATGACATCAAAGCCATCAGAAGTCTCATCGCCAAGATCCTGAAGTATCTGGCTGAAGAGGAAATGATCAACTGGGATGGAGAACACGTTGAAGCCACAAGATTTGGCAAGCGAGTCAGTGAACTCTACATCGATCCGCTGTCTGCCGTTGTGATTCGCGATGCTATCAGGAATCTACCGTCCAACTTAACGGAGCTCAGTCTACTGCACTTGGCTGCGCATACTCCAGACATGGGACCCGTAATGCGGCCTTATTCGCAAGAGTTTGACGAGATAGCGCTCGCCGTGGAAGCCCACAGAGAAGAGTTTCTGGTGGAGGTTCCCAACGAATGGGAAGATCGAGTTAGCTACGAGGAATTCCTTGGCGAAATCAAGACAGCGCTTGTTTTGGGCAGCTGGATAGAGGAAACGAGTGAGGACACACTAATCGAACGGTATAGGGTACAGCCCGGGGACCTCTACAAGACAATTGAAAACGCAAAATGGCTGCTGCATGCAATCCATGAGATTTCCATGTTGTTTGGAAACAAGGAGACATTACCCTTGAGTGACGAGCTGATGGAGCGCGTAGCCAAGGGAATAAAGAAAGAGCTTCTACCGATCGTGAGGCTTGAAGGAATTGGTCGCGTACGCGGGCGTATACTGCATAATTCTGGATTCAAGACGATTGAAGATATCAAACGTGCAAGCTTGGAGGATTTGACTAACCTGCCTCTGATTGGACCAAGGGTGGCTAAGAGAATTAAAGAGCAACTTGGCGGTTTTGTTAGGAGAGAAGAGTGGGAGAAACTGGAAAGAGGCGAGGATTGGAAGCAGAAAGCTCTGAGCGATTATTAGTTCCTTTTGCGGGCAACTGCTTCAGCTTGCTTGACGGCTGTGCCCAGGTAGTTCTTAGGGTCTAAAGCTTCGTCGATCTCTTTTTCGCTTAGCTTAGTGCAAACAGACTTGTTGCCCAGAAGAATTTCCTTGAAAGGTCTCTGTTTGGCTTCGCTTTCAAGCGTCAATTTCCTAAGCAGTTCATGTGCCTCCTGGCGGTTGGCGCCTTTTCGCACGAGCGCCATCATGACTGCTTCGGACATGGCGCGACCTTGTGTCAGCTGCGTGTTCTCCAACATTCGTTGCTCGTTTACATGGAGGTTGGCAATCACATTCGTCGTCAGGTCAAGGAGATAATCGACGAGTATGCAGGCTTCGGGGAAGATGAAGCGCTCAGCCGAAGACTGAGTTAGATCTCTCTCGTGCCAAGTTACAATGTTTTCCATCGCGGGAAGGGTAAGGCTTCTGATTATTCGGACCAGACCGCAAATGCGCTCGCACATCTCAGGGTTTCTCTTGTGAGGCATAGTTGAACTGCCAACCTGCTTCTCAGCGCCGAAGGATTCGGAGACTTCGCCAATTTCGGGTCTTTGCAGTTCACGGATTTCGGTGGCGAAGTTCTCAAAAGAGCTGGCAATTAGCGCGAGCAAGCAAACGAGTTCAGCGTAGCGATCTCTTTGGACTATTTGAGTGGAAATCTCGGCGGGCTGAATTTCCAACCGGTTCATCACGATTTCTTGGATGCGAGGAGCATGTTCGCCTAAGCCTGCCTGGGTGCCAACAGCGCCGCTCATCTTGCCCACTAGAACGCGTTCTTTGCAGCCTTCCAATCTGTCGATGTGTCTTGAGACTTCGCTTGTCCAGACGGCGAGTTTGAAGCCTAGAGTAATCGGCAAAGCGTGTTGCCCATGTGTGCGTCCCATCATCACTGTGTTTTTGTACAGCGTAGTTTTTTCCTGAAGAATTTTCATGAGACATTTTAGCTTCTTCTCGATGATCTCGATGGCTTCTCGCAGCTGTAGCGAGTTGGCTGTATCGACGATGTCGTAGCTTGTGGCGCCAAGATGCACATAGGCGCCGCTTGGCCCGCAGGCTTCCGCCAGCGCTCTCACCAAAGCTGCAACGTCGTGTTTGATTTCCTTTTCAATCTCCTCTATTCGGGTAATCTTTACATGTTTGGTAGATGCCTTGGCAGCAATCTTCTCGGCGTCTTTCAACGGAATGTTGCCCACCTCGGCCTGGGCTAGTGCTAAAGCAGCTTCAACGTCTAGGAGTTTTTGAACGCGGGATTCTTCTTCGAAAATCTTCCGCATTTCAGGTGAACCATATCGCCCTGTGTCTATTGGCAGGATGGGCATGTTTCGTTCCTCGACAGAGGATACACGGATTAAAGATTAATGTTTTACCGACACATCAATGATGCAGACAAGGATTGCAGGCATAAACGTTATGAGAACTACTCTGGCTGTTCTTGACAAGAAGGGCAGAAACGCTGAGCAAGCATTGACTAAAGCGCTCAATTCGTTGGAGAGAACGGAGTCAGAGTGCACTAAAGTAATCGCGCCAAAATTAACCGGGCTAGAAAGCGATAAAGCCGGTTCATCAGTGGCTCTTGGCTCTACTTTCTTGAAGAATGAACCATCGTTGATTGCTATTGAAAATGGTGCATTATCGTTTCATGGAAGAATTTACTCGCCCACATTTCGAAAACCGCACATAGTGGCGATTGCAAAAAGCGTATCTAGGGAAGGGGAGCAAGCCGTTGTGAAGATGATTTGTGAGTTTGATGGCGATTTTGCATCTATAGCTGCGAAGCCTGGCAAAATATCAGCAGTAAGGGATCCGATGGGAGTCCAGCCCTTGTACTACGGGGAGAACCCCACTTATGCTGCAGTTGGGTCAAATCGGACAGCCCTATGGAAACTTGGGATACAGGAAACATTTTCCTTTCCTCCTGGCAACTGGGGCGTGGCTACGACGGCAGGCTTCAAGTTCAAACCTGTCAAGACGCTTGCAGCGCCTAGGCCTAAACACGCGGAGATGAAGACAGCGGTGAAAGTCCTTCTGGAAATCCTGGAGCGAGCTGTACGCATCAGAGTAAAGGATGAGAAGGAGATCGCCGTTGCTTTTTCAGGAGGGCTTGACAGCACCTTAATTGCATGTCTGGCAAAAAAATGCGACGCCGATGTGCGGCTGGTTCATGTGAGTCTTGAAGGACACCGTGAAACGGAAGAGGCTAAAAAAGCCGCAGAGGCATTGAATCTGCCGCTAAGCGTTCACTTGTTTAAAGAGGATGACGTAGCGAATATCGTAGCTAGGGTTGTAGAGCTTATCGAGGAACCGGACCCTGTCAAGACCGCTATTGGAATACCTTTCTATTGGGTAGCACAGAAATGCTCTGAAAATGGACTCAAAGTGCTCCTTGCCGGACAGGGAGCTGATGAGCTTTTTGGAGGGTACCAGCGCTATTCCGATGAATACCGCTTGAAAGGCGAAGAAAAGGCAAAGAGAACAATGTTTGTCGATATTGCAGGGATCCACGAGAGCAACCTTGAGAGAGACCAGAAAATCTGCAGTTTCCACAACGTAGAACTGCGCTTGCCTTTCGCTTCGTATGAAATGGCCGAGTTTGCCACAAGTCTGCCCCTAGAGCTAAAAATTGACCCCAAGATAGATCCGGGAAGAAAGCTGGTCTTGAGAAAAGCGGCCGAAGAAGCAGGCCTGCC
>CAZWBY010000056.1:6741-8635 GCA_964632825.1 uncultured Candidatus Bathyarchaeia archaeon | reverse complement strand
TCATGTCATTATTGCTCTGACGTATGCCCCACTGGCAGAATTACTACCGGCAGTGGTCCTCATCCGCCTTTCCCTAGAGTTGACGATGTTATTGCAGGGAGAGAATAAAGTAGGACCCCTCCCGAGCTACATCAACCAAAGTCAAGCTTGCCTTTCAAACCTGTTGCGTTAGGTAACCCGTCACCTTCATGATAGCTTTGACGGAAACGTACGCGGCACTGTCAGAAGGCAAATCAAGCAGCGACCGCCCATTAAGAACGTAATCGTCCAGTTGCCCATCAACGTCTATTTTTCCCAAGTACTTGAACTTCAGGTCAGCCTCAGCCTGCGCCCCTAGCTGAGACGGGAACCTATAGCCGCCGACAAGGTAGAAGTTGTCGAATTGGATGTCGACTTCTCTAGCTATGCGGTAAGCTCGCCTCACGTGATCAATAGACTTCTTCGAGTGATCAAGAATATCAAAAATGTCATTAACTTTTGAAGTGATTCGCCGGTTCAAATGTTCAAGACCGGCTGGAGAATCAATAAGCACGTAGCTGTAGTTCTTGGTCAATGATTCAAGCGCGCCTTTTAGAGCAGAATTAGGCATGCAATAGCAGCCTTCAACCCACTTGGTGCCCACCGAAAGAAAGTCGAAGTTGTCGCTCTCGAACAAGCCACTAGACCAAATCTTGCTCTCCATCCTTTCAGTTGGCGCAACCCCGACAGTTGTTCCACCTCCCTCGATGAACGTGCTGACGAGCAGTTCGGCTATTGTGGATTTTCCAGATGCCTTTAAATCGATGCCAACCATCTCAGCGAGGTTCTGGTCTGGATCAGCATCCACCAGCAACAATGGACCTTGACCTGCCTCGATGAAGCATTTGGCCATTAAAGCGGTGAAACTGGACTTTCCTGTTCCGCCGCGACCCACAGTTACAAGAGTCTTCATACATGCAAACCTCAGTCACGTTCCGAAACGATTCTGTTGAGCAGAGCCTCACATATATTGTCTATGGCACGAACAGCATCGATTTCTTTGCTTCTCAAAGGAGTCTCACCGCGCATATCAGCCTCAGTAACCTTAGCGTCAAAAGGAATAAGCGCCAATACTGGCAACCCGTTCTTCTTAGCAAAGGTTCTTACAGCCTCCTCTTGGACCACGTTCATTATCCTGTTCCCGACAAGGTAGAGATTTTTCATGCCCCCGGTCGCAGCCAGATCATAAATGTGCTTGGCGATTTCAAGAGATTTCATGTTCGAATCGGCAACAATAAGCAAAGCATCAACTTGCTTCGCTGTTCCCCTGCCAATGTGCTCGACTCCTGCTTCCAAATCCAAAACAACGGCTTCGTCTCGTTCCACAATCAGATGACGTAGCAAGGCACGGATGACAGAGTTCGGAGCGCACATACAGCCTGACTCCATCGCCTTCACAGTACCCATGACTATCAAGCTCACGCCCAGGGGGGTTCGAACAGCATAATCACGGACAATATCATCCACCGTAAAGGATAGGCGATAAACGCCCGAGTAACCAGTGCTTGTTTTTGAATCAACGAGCTCTTTGTTTTCCGAGATAGGCAAAATCTTGCGCGCTTCTTCGGCAGATAAACCGAGGGTCAAAGCCAGATTTGGGGAGGAATCAGCATCTATGGCAATCGTCTTCAGTCCTCTCACCGCAAACCCCGCGGCTAAAACACCCGCAATCAGAGTCTTGCCAACTCCGCCTTTTCCAGCAACAGCAATCTTCATGGGGCTCAACACGAAGTCTTTCGACACTGAGTTTATTTACATTTCCTCGAAGAATGGTTGCCAAGAACATGACGGCAGCACGACATAGCTTTATCTGACGCAAAAAGAAACAGTAATGTTCACACCAGACCCGCGTTGAGCCAGATGACCAAGGATCGAA
>CAZWBY010000056.1:1687-6641 GCA_964632825.1 uncultured Candidatus Bathyarchaeia archaeon | reverse complement strand
GAAACCGCAATGACGTAATTGCGGCAAGAGGAACGAAATACCTCAGAGTAAGAACAACGCCAAAGCTGAAAGAACTCACAAGCAAGGGTATCAAGAAGATCGCAATTATCGGCACGCCATGCGAAGTTCTGGCAGCGAGAAAGATACAGCAAACCATGAAACGCGAAATCCCAGACGCAAAAATTGCCATAATTGGATTGTTTTGCATGGAAGCCTTCAACCGCGACAAACTGAAAGAAGAGATAACCAGACTGCTGGCGGTTGACATAGACAAATCTGATAAAACGCAAATACGCAAGGGAATGTTTACAGTCCAAATTGGAGAAAAGGAATACTCCTGCAAGGTAAAAGAACTCAACAATGCAGTCGAGAAAGCATGTCACTACTGCAAGGATTTCTCGGCACGACTTGCAGACATCTCAATCGGCTCAGTGGGCAGCCCAAAGGGATACTCAACTGTGGTGGTCAGGTCGAAGACCGGGGAAGAACTTCTCAAGAACATGAAAACCATAAAAGCAGAAGTTGAGAGAGACGAGATCGCTAGACTATCCAAGTTCAAGAGGGACCGCGCCGATAGAAATCTGGACCTTCTGAACCAGAAAGCCGGCTAAAATCAGAATAATCCGACACGCTAAGTGAATTACAGGCTTTTAAAAGGCATGCGAAGCCAGTTTCTCCGTGAAACCCCACAGGAAATCCATGGTGGAAAGCATATTTTGGGCTTGCAAAAGCCTTTTTAATGCCTAACAAGCTTCCTCTTAACCCAAGAGGTTACCTCGATGAAAATAATGAACGAGTTTGTCCCAACACGCAAGTTTCTAAAGCTCGCAGAAGAAATCAAGGACCTAGTTGACGGATGGAACGTTACTGACAGCGCTGCCGGTTTCCCAGCGGCAAGCGGAACTGTTGTTAGCTGCGTACTCAAGACAAAATATCCAGAAAAAATTATCGTGCCAATATTCATACTCCACTACAAGGGACCGGTCGAAGTAGGCGGTCTAGCTCTGGCTGCAGACATTATAGGTCTTGATGGCTTGGCGGTGACAATGGGCGACGTACCGAAATTCGGAGAACCAATAAAGATGTTGAAATCCTCAGAGGAAGCTCGAGACTTCCTGCGCGCAAACGTGAAGTTGAAAAACCTAAAGCTAGGATGCCTACTCACAGCAAGACGATCAGTAGAAGAAACAATTGCAAGAGCGAAAGGCGCTTGGGACTTCATATACTTCATGAGGCTAGAAGACAAGACATTCCCAATACTCGAACAAGTCGCCAAAGAATGCAAAAAGATGAACAAACCTATCTATGCATACTTCTTAGTCGGAACCCCAAGGAATGTTGAAACAGTGAAGATGATCGGCTGGCCAGTTACGACAACCATGGACAAAGTTGAAGAAACCGCTGCAAAGCTGGATGGCCTTGTTGACGGCATAATCGCAACTTGCGCTGGAGACGCCGAAGGCGACAAAGAGATGCTCCTGAAACTTCAAAAGTTCAGAAGCTAAGAGAAGCCTTCACAGTATCTTCGTCCATTGTTTCCAGCCTAAATCCCTTTTTCTTACATAGATTCAGCATTTTGTGGTTGCTTGAAGTAACGTATCCAACGATAGTCTCCAACCGCATGTTTCCTGCCACGCTAATGATATAATCCATGAACATCGACCCGAGCCCGAGACCCTGCCACGCGTCAGAAACCAAAACCGCAAACTCCCCGCTTTTCCCTTCAGGATTGGTTATGACCCTGCCGGCACCGATTATCTGTTTGTCAGGTCTCTGAAGCTCAGCGACTATAGCAATCTGCCTGTCGTAGTCTAGGTTACAGTATCGCGCTAGCCTCTCGTGAGGGATTTCCTTGATTACCTCGAAGAACCTGAAACGCATCGACTCTGTAGATAGAGACTTCAGGAGGTCATCAAAACGCCCCTCATCTTCTGCTCTTATTGGACGCAAAACGACCTCGGTACCGTCTTTGAGCTTCCTCGAGGTAACGTATTCCTTTGGATAAGCGGCAATAAGCGTATGGTCAGAGTGATCAGCTGCGTCTCGCATGATTCTGTCCCATTCGAGTACGATACGCGCATCAACCGCCAAAGCCTCTTTTCTTGTCATTACTAGTGGATTTACGTCGATTTCGCGTATCTCGGGAAAATCAGTCACAAGCTGCGAGAAATGAACCAGAATTTCCTCCAAGATCCTCATATTAAGAGGAAACCCGCTACGAGCTGCTCTTCTGAAAACCTCAGTATCTTCAACAAGACGCCTTGCAAGAACCTGATTCAACGGCGGAAATCCTATGCTCACATCCTTGATGGCTTCCGCAGAAGTTCCCCCCGTTCCGAAAAGAACAACGGGCCCAAATTGAGGGTCCTTCTTCGAACCCATCAATAGCTCGTTCCCTTTCTCACGCACCATGGGTTGGATGGCTACGCCCTGAAACTCAGCCATTGGACTATGGTTCTTAACCTTTCTCGATAAATCAAGGAAGAGACCAGCAACATCTGAAGAGGAACAAATGTTGAGTATGACCCCGTCGATTCGTGATTTGTGAGTAACCTGAGGCGATAAAGCCTTCATAACAACAGGATAACCGAGTTTGGAAGACAGTGTCTCAGCTTCTTCGGCAGTCTGTGCAACGAGTGTGTCTACGACTGGAATTTTGTATTTCTCTAGGAACGTCATTGACTCAGGCATGCTGAGAACCGTGCGCCCTTCACAAAACGCGCGTCTGATGATGCCCTTGAGTGAAGCTGGATCGGCACCTTCCACCGAAAACTCCTCAGGAGTCTGATAAAGAAGCTGCAAGTTGCGCGTATACCTGTGCATATAGACGAAAGTTGAAACCGCCTCTTCCGGAGTAGCAAAAGAAGGAATACCAGTCCGCTGAAGGATACTTCGTGCGTCCTGGCACTGTTTGTCTTCACTCATTATCACCGTAAGAATAGGCTTCTGAGTTTGTTTGCGCAAATCGATTATCGTATTAGCCAATCCAACAGGGTCTGTTGCCCCCTGCGGAGTGTAGATTACCAGTGATCCGTTGCTGTTTTGGTCTCCAAAGCAGATTTCCAGCACGCGGCGAAATCTGTCGGATGTGGCTTCCTCGTAAATGTCAACGGGGTTACGCGAGCTACAATAGGAAGGCAGAGTGGTCTTCAAGGCTTGAACAGTTTCAGCGCTCAGCTGAGTTAGTGCTCCTCCCTGAGCTACGAGCTGATCTGCAGCCATTATTGCAGGGCCCCCAGCATTAGTGATTATCGTCAAGTCAAGTCCAGCCGGGTTGGGCTGCGTCGATAACGCCATAGCACAATTGAACAAATCGCGCACGGTTTCGACACGAACGATACCAGCTCGTTTGAACGCGCCGTCGTACACTGCGTCTTCCCCTGCCAAGGAGCCACTATGGGACAAAGTTGCTTCGCTTGTCTCATCGAATCGCCCAGCCTTGACTAAAACTATGGGCTTGTCTCTGGCGAACTCGCGCGCAGCACTCATGAATTTTCTGGGATTCTTGATAGATTCGACGTAAAGCATCATTGCCTTAGTCTGTGAATCATTGCCAAAGTAATCTATTAGGTCCCCAAGATCCACGTCAAGCATCGAACCCGTCGAAACGACGGCACTGAAACCGACCTGCGCTTGCCAAGCCCAGTCAAGGACAGACGCGCACAAGGCGGCACTTTGAGATATGAATGCAATTCTTCCCGCTACCGCCTTTTTTTCCGCGAATGTCGCGTAAAGGTTTGCTTTCGGTCTTATGATGCCGAGGCTATGCGGCCCAATTAAGCGGATCGAGTACTTTTTTTGGGCGTCAGAAACCTGGCGTTCCAACTCTAGTCCAATCTCGCCCGTTTCCCTGAAACCTGCAGAGATTATCACGACACCCGGAACCCCAGCAACTCCGCATTCCTCGACTATCTTTGGAACAAGGTGTGCTTTTGTAGCTATTACGGCAAGGTCCACTTTTCCGGGAATCTGACTGACACTGGGATAAACCGCCATTCCTTGAATTATCTGCCTGGAAGGATTCACAGGAAAGACTTCCCCAGAGAAGCCTAGCGTAGTCAGGCTTTGCAGGATTTTTGCCCCTACAGAGCCTGCTCTTCCACTCGCACCTATTACAGCGATGCGGCTGGGGTTGAAAATACGGTCGAGGTTTTCGATTCCCAGTTTAGAATCCCTCCCCATGGCAGGGAAGCAACTTCAACATTAATATAAGAACACCTTGAAGAGTTTTAAGGCTTGCCGGAACTCATCGTAAGCTCGAATAAACCACAGCGAAAGGAATACCGCTTTCTCGTCCAACTCATCCATAAAGCTTTAAGGTATTCTCTAGACAGTAGCCCTAAACACGATTGAAAAACGGAGAGCAACTATTGAAGCCAATCAAGATAATCCCTATCGCCGACATACCTCTAATAAAGAAAGGAGACAACATAGCCAGAATACTTCTTGCTGCAGCTGAGAAACAGAACACCCCAATAAAAGACAAGGACATAATTGTCATAACTCACAAGATCGTGTCAAAATCAGAAGGAAACATAGTCAAACTCGAAGAAGTCTACCCATCGGAACAAGCCAAAGAAATGGCCAAGAAAACCGACAAAGACCCACGATTCGTGGAGGTTGTCCTGAGAGAAACAAAAGAAATAGTACGATGGGGACACAACAGCCTAATAACCGAAACGAAAAACGGCACAATCTGCGCAAACTCTGGTGTGGACAAATCCAACATACAGGGGGAGACAACCTTAGCTTTGCTGCCTAAGAATCCTGACAAGTCAGCCCAAGAAATAAGAAAAGAGATACAAAAATTAACAAAGAAAGATGTCGCCGTAATAATATCCGACACCCATGGCCGCCCCCTCAGAATGGGCGAAATAAATGTAGCAATAGGCATAGCCGGCATGAAACCCACAAGAGACAGACGAGGCGAAAAAGACCTGTTTGGCTATTCACT
>CAZWBY010000056.1:0-1587 GCA_964632825.1 uncultured Candidatus Bathyarchaeia archaeon | reverse complement strand
GACAAAGCAAAAGGAGTCGACGTCATAGTCCAAGTAAACATAAGCGGCCCAAACGGAGGAACCTGGACTGTGACCATAAAAGACCAAAAAATCGACGCAAAAGAAGGAACACACGAATCACCAACGCTGACTATAGCCATGACAGAAAGAGACTTCCTCGACATAGTGAATTCCAAATTGAGCGGCGAAAAGGCATTCTTCACAGGAAAGATAAAGTTCAAAGGCGACATTACCCTTGCGCTAAAATTAAAAGAGATAGGCTTTCTCTAAACCTCTTCCAAAGACTCACTTTATGTTTAGCTTCTTAGCAACATCCGTCGCCAAGGGTTCCTCACCAATCTTGAAAGTCTGAGGTTCCTCAATCTTCAGAATGGCCCGCAGCGATTCCCCATCAAGACCATTGATCAGCTCAAGAATCTGCTGTCTGGCAATCTTGAAGTGCTCCGTGAGTCGTTCCCGATTCCGATAGAGTTTCCCCACGAAAGCGCATATCTCAGCTGTCTTCAGGAACCACTCAACCTTTCCAGTCTGACAGTTGATGTCGAAAGTCACTGGACCCGCTACACAGGTTTCAGGTTTGACTCCATGCACTTTACATCGTTTGGTCTTCTTGTCGTAGAAGACACAGAACCCAACTTCATCTAAGACAGGATAAACGTATCCTCTTTTTTCAAAAGCTTGCCCTACTGCGACCCCTCTCTTCCTCAAATGATCCTTGATCTTCTTAACTCGCTCCTCGGTCAACGGAGGTCTAGCGTCCTGGCAGCAACAGACCTGACAGTCTTGGCAAACATCGAAAGAGCATGTCTTGCCTGAGGCTTCATTGGACAAAGAGGCGTTTTCTCCAGACAGTTCAGAAGTAGGGCTGGTTATCCTCAAGGCAACTAATAAGTCTTGAATAGACGCTTCGAATCGCTTCTTCCGAGCTTGTCTTCTGAGCCCTTCTTGAGACTCTCTCGCGGATGATTTCCGACAGAGAACCTTCGTTTGTTCTTTTTTCGATCAGCCACAGGTATTTCTTCTCAAATTCATCAGCGTTTTCGTACGCGGTCTTCAGAAGAGACTGACAAACCCGCTTTGCCGTGCCCGCGCCAGGGTGCTGAACCTTTGCATTCAATCCCTCCGTAATCACCGAGTTGAAATCATTCACCAACAGATCATGTGGCAGAGGGAGGGTTTCGGTGGCAATCAGGCCTCTGAGACATGCACGAATGAAGCAGCTCAAAGCAACATCTGACTTTATGCATTCTTGTTCATCAATCACCCTGATTTCCAAGGCTTTTCTGTCAAACCTAAAGATGACACCGCGACTGTTTACCCATTCTCTCAAAAGAAGCGTCCTTCCTATGCCTGCTTTCTCCAAATCCTTCGAATATCGACCGATCACATCGGCGCGATATTGAGCGAAAGAAGAAACTCGATCCGGGATAACGTCACCCGCGACTGAAGGAACCTCTCGCTGATTCTCTCTGTAGAACTGGAGTCGGTTATCCAGTTTTGCACCAAAATTGCCTTCCCATAACGGTGAAGACGCTGAGATGGCTGGCAGATAAGCACAAAGATATGATAGCAGATTGTGCATGAGAA
>CAZWBY010000055.1:1588-8658 GCA_964632825.1 uncultured Candidatus Bathyarchaeia archaeon | reverse complement strand
TTGCTTTTCTTTGCCAGTTCCTCGGGGGTAATCTTGTCCCAAACTTGCTCCATTACGCCGTAAAGCTCGCTGTAAGTCTGGTAGAATCCCAGGCTTATGTACGCGTTGACCGGAAACAGTTTTGACTCAAGTAGGCTTCTATCGAGGACAATGTCAGCAAAGACCTTGCTTAGATGAGTGATGTTCTCGTTGATCTCTGAGATGTTCATTCTACCAACTCAGCTTCAGACACGATATCTGGGTTTTATGTAGATAAGACTTGGCATGTTCAATCATCCAGCAAATCTAATATGCCACTTGGGCTGATAGGTAGCTTCACTGCCCTCGCGAGGAGCTACGAATGAAGGTCATAGGAAACGGGTTGATAACCTTGAATATGTCTGCTCAGGGTGAGCTCCGCGTGATTACATCGATTCAGGATGTGATTAGTCTCTGGAAAGAGGGCGCCGAAGGAAAGATTGCTATTGTTGACGATGCAGGAACAACTACTCTGGGGCCGATTCTTTCTAAACTTGCTGGTGTCGTTTGCAGAAATGGCGGACCGCTTTCCCACCTTGCAATTGTGTCGCGCGAATTCTCAATCCCTGCCTTGATGGGAACAAGAATTGAAACCGATGAGCCCTTGAACAAGCGGCAAGCAGTGATTAGGCCAAGCGGCGATAGGGAAGGGCTGCTAATACTGTCTGATTTGTAGCTCTGTCGGCTTCTCTTCTGAAAACGCAAACAAGTCGGTGCAACGTTCCATGACTGCGGATGATTAGGTCATCGAGGATCATTCACCAAAACCTTGAAATCTCAAGGAACAGTTGGGTTTGTTTGGACTGATGAAGTATTCGAGGTACGATGAAGCTGGAGGCGGGGAAATAGTGCTGAAGGCTTGTGAACGCTTTTTCCGCTACTGAAGTCCACTAATCAAAGGTTTGCTCACTATACGCTCACCAAATCGAGGTACGATGAAGCCCTGAGGATGATGAACGCTTTTTCCGCTACTGAGTCCATCTAGAAAACCATTCTCGAACCAGCACAATAGTCTCTAAATGCGAAAATAGGCTCCTAGGAGTCTTCCGAATATTTGTTTGGGACTAAGTAAACTGGGAAACTGTGGAAAGAAAACGGGAATTTGAAAGCGCGTCTAGTGTTCTCGATTGCCCGTCAGGTATGCCCATGCGCTAACGAGCACAACAGTCAGGCAAGCACCGGCAAACCCTGAAACCATGAAGCTTGTAAGTCCGCCCAGAGCTGGCAGAACCGAGATCAGCCACGGAATGAAGTAAGTCGCCGTAACCTGCGCAATGACTCCAGCCAAGAAGCCTAAGA
Source organism: uncultured Candidatus Bathyarchaeia archaeon (assembly GCA_964632825.1). Lineage (GTDB taxonomy): Archaea > Thermoproteota > Bathyarchaeia > Bathyarchaeales > Bathycorpusculaceae > UBA11855. The sequence continues at coordinate 7,341 of CAZWBY010000055.1, read as the reverse complement.
CAATTATTACCCCGAACACTTTTGTCCTATCACTCATTCGATTCACCTTTTGCATTAGCATTATTCCAAGGTTCTTTTTAGTCTAACTTACATTTTTTTGTCTATTACCCGAAACCGGGCATAAGCATCTTTTAATTTTACAACTAAAGCAAAAAACGGCTTTTGTCAACCCGTATATCTCTACATATATACCTGCATAGTTCGATCATGTTAACAATGTATAAGATGTTTCTGCGCAGTCTTTGTTCTTCGGAGGTATATAATTGTCAGAAAGATTCGCGAAGAAATGGGAAACCAGGAGAGACGACCAACCATTCACTGACCGCATAAAGGACGCAGTCAAACCCCCAGGTCCGCTGAAGCCAAGAATGGATTTCGCCGTGAGACGCATCGAACTCCAAGTTCAGAAACTCGACCAGGCCACCGAAAGATTCACTCAACGTGACAAGGCAATCTTTGCAAGAATTGTTGATGCCTACTCAAAGCATGACACATCGCGCGCAAATGTCTTTGCGAACGAGCTCGCTGAAGTTCGAAAAATGGAGCGCCTAATAATCAACGCTAGACTTGCACTCGAACAAATAGTGTTGAGGCTACGAACTGTATCAGAATTAGGTGACGTTGTATCAACCTTGGGACCAGCCGTAGGCGTATTGAGAACAGTCAGATCAGGGCTTGTCAGTGTCTTCCCCGAAGCAGAAAACGAATTGGGCGAAATCGGCAACATGCTAAGCGGAATAATGATCGAAGCAGGTCAAGGCTCAGGAATGACATTAAACTTCGACACAGTAAACGAGGACGCCAGCAAAATCCTAACCGAAGCAGCAACCGTCGCAGAGCAGAGAATAAAGGAAAAGTTCCCAGACTTGCCACAAGGCATGCCAGCCATGCCCGCGTCGCAAGAGAAGACCGGAACAGAAAGCTACTAAGGGTGAAGGAGGGAAAGTATGTCTCAGAATCCCAACCTTTTTCTTTCAATTAACAAACCAGTGAAAGACGAATACGGTCGTGTAATCGGCAAAGTTGCATCTCTAGCGATGACCCCCAACGGTCAGTTTGACGCAGTTTTTGTCGAATTCAACGGCGGAAGATTCTCAAAACAGCCCATACAACAACTTAAATTCAATGGCGCTGACGTCACATTCATCTCCTCAACAAAATCTCAGGCAAGCATCCTCTGCGATCAGATACCCCTGATATGGCGAAAAGACCAAGCGCTTAGAGACCTATCGGACAAGAAGAAAATCTCATTTGACATGTACCAGGAAATCCACAATAGCTTCAACGGCATCCTAAGCCAGCTGAAAAAAGATGCTCAAATTCTCTCAGATGATATCGCCGACCAAATATGCTGCTGCGAGGAAGAAACGAAAGCAATGAACTACGCTGTACTGAACCTTGAGCTTGAACACGAAATCGGAAAGGTCGATGAAGATTCCTACAAAGCAGCGTTCAACAATCTTCAGGAAAACCTCAAACGCGTCATGTCAGAGAAGAGCGAGCTTGAACAGGCAAAAACCAAGCTTTCAAACATGGTGCTCGGAGACTCCTTGCTATCCACGTCGAAGATCAAACCCACAATCGAATCGCCCATCGAAACAAAAGCAGAGCTTCCTGAACCCCCAGTTGTCGTGTACGTGAAAGAAGTAGGCAAAGCCGGAATATAGCCTAAAGAAGAGCAGCATGGGGGAGGGGGAACAACCAATGAAGAGCTTAACAAGCCTAAGCCCTCCTCCGCTGAAAGAAATCGCCGCAAAATCAATCTTTACCCTTAGGGTTCAACAAAACAAACTCGAACAAGCAGGTTACAGACTAAAAGAACGAGACAAAATCCTTTTTGAGAGCTGCATGGGCGCGCTGAAGCGAAATAACAAGGAAAAAGCCGCTATCTGCGCCAACGAAATTGCTGAAATACGAAAACTCATAAAGTTTCTTTACAACGTTCAATTAGCCATCGAACGCGTGGTTCTAAGACTTGAGACCATAAGAGAACTCAGTGAAATAGTCGTAGACCTCAAACCAGCCCTTAGGTTGCTTCAAGACGTGTCACACGATCTGTTCCAGGTTCTACCTGATGTGTCAGCTGAACTCAACAACGTGAACTCTACTATAAGCGAAACGTTGTATGCCACAAAGATAACAACTGATCCTTCAGTAATTCCTGTCGACAGAAAGACACCAGGTGGCGAAGAAGTCCTAAAAGAAGTCTCGAGCTTCATAGAACAGAAACTAACCGAAAACCTGCCAGAACCGCCCACGACCACACCGACACCGGAGAAAGCAAGAGTCAGAGAACTCGTAGCCCTTTCAACAAACTGCTCGCAAGTAATAGGCCGAAAGACAATCGAAGAAAGCAGTATTGATTCTTCCCAAACCCTCTTTTCTTACAAGAAATCCGAAATAAAAGAAATCCAACTAACTGTCGAGAGACCATCCATAGAGGAAACACTTCTCGAATACGTTAAGAAATACAACGGTGAAATTGACCTAGGCCGTTGCTCCAGCGAACTGAAAACCTCCAACGAAGAGGTAGAAAAAGCCCTTGAGAACCTGGGCAATAAGGGCAAGATCAAGATCGAAGTAAGATAGCAAAATAATGAAGGAGAAGAACAATGAGCGCCTCACAAGAGCTTGAGAAAGCAGCAACCCAATTCGCGCTGGACGCTGTACGCCTTGACAAAGCAGGGTCGAAAGGAAAAGCCATAACCCTGTACCAAAAGGCAATCGAAAACCTGCTGCAACTTGTCCAGCTTTACCCAGAATACGGTCTAAACAAAGTCTATGTTCAGAGAGCAATCGCATATCAAGAGCGAATCAAAGCCTTGCAGGGCGCCGTATCACCCGCCGAGTACCGGATTGATGCCGACACAGGAAACGGCGACGGCGCCGGCGGCGGAGCGACAACACAAGGCGGGAAATCAAGTTATGAGGAACTCATAATCACCGAGAAACCGAAAGTGGTTTGGGACGAAGTTGTTGGCTTAGAAACCGCCAAGAAAGCGATAAAAGAAGCTATTGTTTACCCAGTTCAACGACCTGACCTGTTTCCGCTTGGTTGGCCGCGAGGCATACTACTGTTCGGTCCTCCAGGCTGCGGCAAGACTCTCATCGCGGCAGCGGTTGCAACTGAGTTAGATGCAACCTTTTACTCTATTGATGCAGCCTCGATAATGTCGAAATGGCTTGGGGAAGCAGAACAAAACGTCGCAAAACTCTTTGGTTCAGCCCGAAAATCCGCAAACGAAGGCAAGCCAGCCATTGTTTTCGTCGACGAATTAGATTCACTGATGGGGCAGCATTCAAACGAAGTTGGCGGCGAAATCCGTGTTCGTAACCAGTTCCTCAAGGAAATGGATGGAGTGATGGATAAGGGCAAAGCTCTCCATGTTTATGTTATCGGTGCCACCAACAAGCCCTGGGATCTAGACTGGGCATTTATCAGAAGATTTCAAAAGAGGATACTCGTTCCACTTCCGGATCACAATACCCGACTAATGATGCTCAAGCTCTATACAACCAACCTGCAGATCGCTGAAGACGTCGATCTACATGAGCTAGCTCGACTGTCGGAAGGGTTCTCGGGAAGCGACATCAGGGACGTGTGTCAATCCGCGCAACTGTCACTGATTGGGGAGTTCTTTGAATCTGGTCAGGCAATGGACAGGCAAGCAAAGCCCCGGGCATTGACAATGACTGACTTCAGAGGAATATTCGAAGATCGAAAACCAAGCGTCTCACTGAGCATGCTGTCACACTACAGTAGATGGTTTGAAGCCTTCAAGGCGCTCTAGCAAAAGGAGGTAAAAACAGAAGAAAAAAAGCTGATAACGGCTGGGTGGAAAAGTTTGGAGAAAACATATATTTTTGCACGCTCTCCCTTCTCCCCCCTCAATAGATCTCCAAACTCCACAAACAGCCCTATCAGCAGAATTATTTCTTCAAGAGTTTTTCTTCAATAATCTTAGCCAGTTTCTCTGGATTCTTCACAGCATCCACATACGGAACCCCGGGGTTTATGTTCTCTGCATTGTATGGTCCGCTGAAAGCCAGTATCGGTTTATAGGCCTCAAGTGCATACTTAACTTCATCTTTTGACTTTACCACAACTATCTTCTGGATGTTTCGCGTTCTGGCAAGACGTTTCTTCAGGCCTTCAATCAAGACAATATCGTTATCACTGCATTTTCTAACAAGTTCCTTGACGGTCACTTCGTTGAGAGGCTTCTTTTGGATTGTGGCAACCTCATTTGTGGCTGCGCTTACGATTGTTCTGGCACCTGATTGTGCGAATCGCCATGTATCCTTTCCAGGCGTGTCAATGGTGAATTCTGGCTCAGAAACATGCTTTATTGCGGCTACTTTGTAGCCTTTTTTGGTCAGTTCTCTGATGAGGTTTTCAGTTGTGGTGGTTTTCCCTGATTTCTTTGTTCCGACAATCGCCACCGCCTGTATAGCCAACTCTGATGCCCCCGCTACTTCATCTCTTCTTTGAAGATTTCTTCAAGCATCTTTTTGTTGATGCCAATCTCTTCCGCCAGACCCTTGGTCATTTTCACGTACGTTCTGAAAAGGCTCTGAAGTATCTCGGCTTTCTCGGTTCCAGTGAGTTCCTTTTCTTCAGCAAGCAGAAGGGCAAACCATTTTCCGGATTCGGTGAGACGATAGGCTTTGATCCAGATCGTTCTTCCCTCTCTCTCGTTCTTCTCCATCTCCTCGCTTAGGACACCCAGCTTGGTTATCGACTTGAGGTTTTCGATGATGGTTTTGTTTGAGTAATTCAGTTTTTTGAAAAGGTCCCTCTGGTAAATGTTCTTCGAAACGCCTTGTTTAAGCGAGAAACGCAACAAGTCAACAGCCGCTTTTGAACCAAAGATGGCACTGAGGATCTTGTCTTTTGTCTCGGTTGGAAGAAACACTACATAAGGATGTAACTTTTCTGTCAATGCTAACCCATTGTCCAACTTGGACAGCGTTCACATTTAAGAGTTACGCTTTGGTGCTGACGGTTGAACCAAAGAGCAGTGGGCCACTGCAGTTCGACGCCTAGACTCCGCCAAGAGCCCTCAAGCCCTGGCCTATTACCCGCACTCCCTTGAGCGCGTAACGTCCAAACTTAGGTTGCTCTCTCCCGAGCCTGGCCGGGTTCGCCTGGGAAACCCCGAAATCAACTTCCCTACGGAAGCCGCACGGAGACCGCCAGCCCCAAAGGACGGATAGTCACTGGTTCGGAAATGAGAGTCCCAACGGCCTTTGACGCCTCACCTGCAGCTGTCAGCCCGTCATGTAGAGGGTTTACGGTACAAGGGACCCCTAGCCCCCCGCCTGAGACCCACTGCCGAACAACGTGAGGCTGAACAAATCTATAAACTTTAGTTTTGCAGAGGGTTGAGCTGTGGCTCTGTTACGCGCAAAAATCCTGTTTTTCCTACTCTAAGCTGTTTTTCATTTCGGAAAGCCGCGATTCTGGCGTTCTCTATCTGCAGCATGTCTCCAACAGCGATTGTCTTTATCTGGTCGTTCCAGAGGCAGAGTTTGATCTTTCCAGTGTCATCCGAAACCATGGCGTTGGCCACATTTGCGTAGTTGCCAAATCTCGTAACTACAAAAGTAGGCTTTGACACTTCCACAACTTTAGCTTTCAGGTTTACCCTTTTCATGCCTATGCGCAGGTCTTTGATCTGAAGCGCTTGTGGGGAATCATATTTCCTGTTGCTCTGAGCTTCGCTGAGTCGAGCTTTCTTCACCTCTCTTAG
>CAZWBY010000055.1:0-1488 GCA_964632825.1 uncultured Candidatus Bathyarchaeia archaeon | reverse complement strand
CAATACCGTGTGAACCCGTGCTATTATGGCTAGCGGTCAGAAAGTCCTTCAAGACTAATCCCTGACAATAGAAATGCTTTGCGAGAGTGTATTCTGAATTCATAACTCTTTATACTTCCCGACAAAACAAGTGAAACAGTCTATACGGTGAAGGAAGACTCTGATGAAAAACACTCGACTAATTGGAATACTCTTAGTATGTATGGCGTTCACGTGCGCTGTTCCATTAGCTTCAGCAGAGTCTCTCGAAAGAACCGATTTTGAAAAGGAAAGCTTCGCCAAGACAGTCGACTTCTACGACTATGTTCGGACCTATGCCAACCTTCACGACATCCAAACGCCCGAGGGCTTTGAAAATTGGCATGCTAACATGTTCATGACTTATGTTAACAGGAGCGGGGTGCAACTGCTTTACGCGGGCCTCGAAGAAGTAACAACTGATGAATCAACCTACCTCCGAATACCGATGCAGTCTTTCATAATGCATTACAAGACCAACGAGCAAAAGCGCGACGTAATTCTGGCTTCCACATTCTTAATGTTAATGGCGTTCAACGAAACATCATCATCAACCAAGTTCGTGGCCTCCCCGGATACGACTGATTTGCTTTATGCATCTCTCAGCTTGGGCTTTGACTTGAGTGACTTGGGTAAAACCCTCCCCGTGCTCAACAGCAAGACGGAAGTAATCCCTCTCGCAAGCTCAACCGATGGTCTCGAATGGACCTGGGGCATGAAATACACAAATCTAACCGCGCTCTGGTGGAGAACGTGGATAGACCCAACAAATCCGCATTTTGACAATAGCTGGCCGCTGGCATTGACTGTTTACGATGAACTGACTTTCACATACAACCTTAAGATAGATCCTTTTGCAGGAACCGCTGTTCTCCAAGAAAACCATGTGATTGGCAGAATGCGCCATCTCTTTGTTGGCTTGATACCCTTCGCTTGGGTTTACTACAACAGCACAGGCAATTACGGCATGCTCGGCAGGAAGCTCAGCGACGACACAATCTACAACTACATAGATGAAAATGAACTGATGATGAGCATAATCAACTTCCAGACTTCAATTATGGCAGACCACGAAACCTACAGCGAGACCCCAAGCGGGCAAAACGCTGAAGAATCGGAATTTACCGTATCAGATAGTTCTGTTGCGACCTTCGCGGATGATGGCGAAAAAATCTCTCAAACGGACTTTGGGACAAAACAAACCTACAAGCTCTACGACTACGTGGCTGACCCAGACGAAAAGACATTTACTGTTCATGAGTCTACAGCTCGCACCGCAGAAATCCAGGGCTTCGCAGGAAACGGTGGTCTGTTTGCCTACCATATCGGACTAATGAAGTTCTTGCCGCTTGTTGTGGTACACATGTACCCTGCGCTCTTCCAAAAAGCCTTTTCCACGATATCAGACATGAGCAAAGCCAACTACTTCTACATACTCGCTTACCCCGAATACAACGGCTTCCGAATCGA
>CAZWBY010000054.1:6414-8708 GCA_964632825.1 uncultured Candidatus Bathyarchaeia archaeon | reverse complement strand
GTGGGAGGCTGATGTCCTAACCAAACTAGACTACGACCGCATACAGGCACATATGACAACCGTAAACCAACTTAAACTTTGCCCGAAACCTCGCTCTCGAGGCAAAATCGTTATCAGCTAAGAACCCACAAGAACAAGCAAGAATTGGAGAAACGAGTTTCATGCCCAAGAATTACACTTATAATGATGCAGGAGTAAATCGAGAACAGCGTCATGAGTCAAAAAAAGCTCTGCAGGCTCTCAAGAAAACTTACCGGCACAGCCGCATCGGTCCGATAATCCATCTGCCCTACGGCAACATTTTCCCACAGACCGCTGACACGTACCTCGATCTCGTGATCGAGGGCGTCGGGACCAAGGTCTTGCTCGCTCAGCTCGCTGGAAAGCACGACACAATCGGCATTGACGCGGTCGCTATGGCAGTCAATGACGTGATTCGTTCAGGAGCCACTCCATTAGCAATAGCGGATAACATTCACGCACAAGCCAGCAATCCAGAACTGGTGAAGGCTTGGTTAGAAGGCGTAGCAGAAGCAGCTGATGAAGCAGAATGTCCTGTTGTTAGCGGAGAAATCGGCGACGTATCAGAGATACTACGAGGAACCAAAGAAGGCGAAGGCTTCGACATGATAATAGCCTCCATAGGACACGTGGCGAAGAACAAAATCATCACAGGAAAAAACATCAAGCTAGGGGACCCCATAATAGGCTTGCGCAGCTCAGGCTTGCACAGCAACGGGATAACTTTGGCGCGGAAAATCCTTTTCAAGGAATGGGGCGGCAGACATGATCCCCTCACGAAAGTCGAAGGGCTGGGCAAAGAACTGGTACACGAAGTGTTGGCGCCAACCAAGATCTACGTGAAACCATTACTGCAAACTGCCGAGGAAGTTCAGGTCAAGGCTGCCATTCACATAACTGGAGACGCCTACCTGAAATTCAACAATCTAGCAAGCTTCTCTCCAGGGATCGGTTTCAAGTTCACCAACTTCAACCCTCAGCCCATTTTCACCGTAATCCAAGAAACTGCCCAACAGCTGAATCTAAGAATCACAGATGAAGAAATGTTCCGAACATTCAACATGGGATGGGGCTTCGCAGTAATCGTAGACTCAACAGATACTGAAAAGACTCTCGACCTGTTAGAGAAGACTGACTGTCAACCTGAACTAATAGGGAACGTGACTGGCACAGGAAAAATCGAGATAAACTACAGACGCACGAAGATAGTGTTAGCTTAATCTATGACAAATCGATGACGAAAGCGTTTAAATCCAATCGACCTGCATTTACTCGCATGAAATATCGCGCCAGAATCGAAGTCAGTCTCAAACCGGGTCACAGTGATCCTGAAGGGGAGACTGCCGCACGTTTACTCAAGGAACTCGGGTACACAGTTGGCTCCGTCAACGTAAGCAAAGTCTACACCGTTGTTTTGGAAGCCAAATCATCGAATGACGCCCGAGCTCTAGCTGAAGAAATGTGCAAGAGACTTTTTGCAAACCCGACAAAAGACAACTACTCGTTCACTGTTGAGGAGCAACAATGAGCGCCATCCTCTACAGCCGGAGAAAGACGAGTTTTAACCTTCTAGAAATAGACCTCCTCAACGCTTCCAACGAGCAGCTAAACGAAATCAGCAACGACATGGGACTAGCCTTGAGCCTCCAAGAAATGAAGACAATTCAAGCTTATTTCACGAAAAGACGCAGAAATCCAACCGATGCCGAACTTCAAACCATTGCTCAGACATGGTCCGAACATTGTTACCACAAAACGTTTAGAGGCAAAATACGCGTTGGGACCCGCACCATCAACAGCCTCTTAAAAACCTACATTGCCAAAGCCACAGAAGAAATGCACCCTCGCTGGTGCTACTCTATATTCGAAGATAATGCAGGCATTGTCCTGTTCGACAAAGGCTATGGCATCGCTGCTAAGGTAGAAACGCACAATCACCCATCGGCTGTTGAGCCTTTCGGCGGCGCGGCCACGGGCGTGGGTGGAGTAATCCGAGACATCCTTGGCGTCTGGGCTGACCCAATCGCATGCACTGACGTCCTAGGGTTTGGTCCTCTTGATTTTGATTACAACAAACTGCCCGTCGGCATGAAACACCCCAAATACGTGTATATGGGTGTCACAGCAGGAATTGGCGCTTACGGAAACAACATGGGCATCCCCACAGTTAACGGCTCGATTTACTTCGACGAAAGCTACACAGGAAACGTTACGGTGTATTGCGGATGCATCGGTTTGCTTCCACTAAGCAAGTTCAGGAAGGATGCGAAACC
>CAZWBY010000054.1:0-6314 GCA_964632825.1 uncultured Candidatus Bathyarchaeia archaeon | reverse complement strand
GGAGCAACAGTAGAACTCAGCAAGGTACCGTTGAAATACTCTGATTTGTCTCCTTGGGAAATCTACATCTCAGAATCCCAGGAAAGAATGCTGCTGACTACAACACCTGAAAACGTTGACAGAATTATGCAGGTCTTCAAAAAAGAAGACGTTGAAGCCAACATCATTGGAATTCTAACCAACGAAAACCACCTGTTACTTAACTATCAGAGAGAAGAAGTTGCCGACATAGAGATGGATTTCCTATTCAAGCCACCAGAGACTCTCAAAACCGCCGTTTTGGAAGCACCGTCCCTTAGCGAACCCTCTTTCCAACAACCCGACAACCTCACCGAGATTCTACTACGGCTCCTACACTCACCTAACATAGCAAGCAAAGAAGGCATTGTTCGAACCTACGACCATGAGGTCAAGGCGAACACGGTCTTGAAACCCCTGCAAGGTGAATACGCAGGTCCCAACGACGCAGCTGTGCTCAAACCTCTCGAAAGCTCTTGGAAAGGTTTAGTGATTTCTTGCGGAATGAACCCCAGCTATGGCAAAATTGATGCCTACTGGATGGCTGCATCTGCAATAGACGAGGCAATAAGGAACAACGTGGCAGTCGGCGGGCGAAGAATAGCCCTCTTGGACAATTTTACTTGGGGCAACCCTGAGAAACCAGAAAGACTGGGTTCACTCGTAAGAGCCTGCGAAGCGTGCTACGACTTCGCAACTGCTTTCAAGACTCCGTTCATCTCTGGAAAGGACAGTCTCTACAACGAATCGCCACTCGGACCAGTTACGCCAACATTGCTGATTACAGCCATTGGCATTATCCCTGATATTCACTCTACAGTATCGATGGAAACAAAGAAGCCAGGCGACTCGGTCTACATCGTTGGCAAAACCTACAGAGAACTCGGCGGCTCAGAATACTACAAACTCAAGGGTTACCTGGGAAATACCGTTCCAAAAGTGCGCGCTAGAGCAGCAAAGAAATCTTTCGTAGCAATAACCAAAGCTATCGACTCAGGCTTCGTCAGAGCTTGTCACGACCTATCCGAAGGCGGCTTGGCAGTGGCAGCAGCAGAAATGGCTCTTGCTGGCAGATACGGCATCGAGATAGATCTGAGAGAGATGCCCACCAACCTCATAGGTCGCAACGATTTCGCATTGTTCGCCGAGTCAAACAGCCGCTTCCTTATCGAAGTACCTTCAAGCATGAGCGAAAGGTTTCAAACCCTGATGAAAGGAAGAACTTGCTCCGAAATAGGCAGGATCACCGAGAAACCGCGTCTTTCAATACGCGGTTTTGATGGCAAGACTGCGATTGATGCCTCAATCTCTGAACTGCGCCAAAGTTGGAAGGAGACACTTAGCGGCGGAGAATAGCCTATGAAACTGGAAGAGATTAAAGTAGGCGTCTTGCGTGTGGGCGGAACAAACTGCGATTTGGAAGCCCAGCGTGCCTTCCAAGGACTCGGCGTCCAAGCCGAAACCCTTCATCTAAACGAGGTTGCAAGAAAGCGAAACCTAAGCGATTATCAAGTTCTGGTTTTTCCAGGAGGCTTCTCATTCGGGGACTACGTGCGTGCAGGCGTAATCTGGGCAAGATGGCTTTCAGCAAAGTTAGGCAAAGAATTGCGAGCATACGTCGAGGAAGGGCGGCTCATCCTCGGAATCTGCAACGGCTTCCAAGTTCTCGTGGAATATGGTTTGCTTCCAGGCTTCGACGGAGTAAGCGCCATCCCTGAGGCTTCCCTTGCTACGAACATCCCTCAGGGGTATAATTGTCGCTGGATCTACCTGAAACACGAGAACAACGGAAAGTGCATATTCACACGTAAGATTAAGAAAGACTCCGTGGTTCGAATTCCTGTCGCACATTCTGAAGGTAGATTTCTTTTCCCCAGAGAAAAGGAACAGCAACTCCTCAAAAGGCTCTACGATGAAGACTTGCTTGTTTTACGCTACTGCGACAAGAACGGCAATCATGCCGAAGGACGGTTCCCGCTCAACCCGAATGGCTCTTTCCATGACATAGCAGGAATCTGCAACAAAGAAGGCACAATATTCGGGTTGATGCCCCACCCTGAGCGCGCAATTTGCTGGTGGCAGCAACCAGATTGGACCAGACAAGATCAGGCATCGCAATACGGACATGGACGACTAATCTTTGAAAGTGTGATAGAGCATCTAACCCAATCTTAGATCTTTCAGGTATGGAAGGCTGGTTCTCGCGCCCATTTCCATGATGCATCTTGACGCCACGAAATTGCCTATCTTGCCACACTCCAACGGGCTCTTCTTTTTAAGCAGCCCATAAAGGAAACCAGCGCAGAAAGCATCACCAGCACCCGTAGTATCTACAACATTAGCTTTAACAGCGTCTATAAGATGATTATTAGAACCATCGCTTACATAGCAACCCTTTTCACCCAGCTTAACCGCAACTATCCTAACCCCTTTTCTGAGCAGATAATCAGCGCCTTTTTTGTATTCAATCTCACCAGTCATCAGTCTTAGCTCAAAGCTGTTCGGCATAAGGACATACGCCCGGCTTATTATTGGCTCAAGTTGAGTGAAGCCTTTGCTTGCATACAATGCTCCTGGATCAAAGCTGATTCTGACATTGTTGGGAAGATCTTCTAGAAGCTCTTTTTGGCTTCGAAATGAATTCTCTCCAACAAACGAGGTCAAATGCAAATATCTTGCATAAGAGACGTACTCGCGGCGAATATCTGCCAGGTCAATTGTGTCATTGCTACCCGAGTCAATGTAAAGAGCGCGCGCGCCTTGTTTATCGACAAAACCCATTACGGAACCGCTTCTACCAGTCTTAGATTTGGCAATCCCGTCTGTGTCCACGCCTTCCTTTTGCAGGTCTTCGACTAGCATTCTGCCTTCTGGGTCACTCCCAATTTTCCCAATGAAACCAACTTTGCATCCTAACCGCGCAAGACCGACAATTGTGTTGGCCGCCGAGCCTCCCGACGTTTCGCTGTGGGATTCGATGAAGCTTTCTTCTTCTGCACTAGCGATTCTGTTCACCTTGAAAAGCTTGTCAATGTTGAGAGCACCAAAACCGATTACATCAAAGCGATTCATGCTATCAGCTCGCGCAGGAAAATCTTGTGCTCGCCTAGCTTTCCATCATAGTTGCCTGCTGAAACAAGCAAGACACCCTCAATATCGAGCGACGCTTTGATACCTGCCTTCATGGCTTGCTTGGCAGCATCCAGCGAGACCGCGTTAATAACAATCTCCGGAATGTGCCTCACGTTTGTGGGAACCTTTGATTCCCCTCCAAGTCTGCTCTTGAGGGACGGACAGTAGAGGTGATTTGTGGTAGGTCCTATCCAAGAAAAATGTGTTTCAGGCTTGGAACCGGCCGAACAAACATCAAACGGCGTAATGACTCCAGGCACACGGTGAATCGCTGCTATCGCTTTGCGTGTTGTCTTCCTCAGTGCACTCTTTGTTCTGCACATTACCCAGAAGTTAGCTCCCATTACTCCCCGAGCGTAGCCAATGTAATGTTCAATGACAAAATCTGGCACCATAAGAGGAACCACAATTACTTCTCGTCCAAACCGCTTCTCTACCCACTCGTACCCATCACCGCAATGTCCAACTCTGGTCATCATGTCTAGCTTTCCCTCCGAGTCAGGCAAGGCGTCAAACACGGCCGTGAAGGGTTTTACAAGTATGTCTTGGCGGATTCTGAATGAGAGTTCCTTTTCAAACTTTTTCAAGAAGTCGGCAAACGTCTTTGATTTGTCCATCTGTCCCCAGAACTGTAGTATTGCGCCTTTCCGTTTGTCCGGTGTCTCGTTGTTGCTGAGATATCTTTCAATACCTCCTTCCACTCTTCCCACAACAACGGACGGAGTAGCCGTAGCATCCTCGGCTGCCTGCCTCAAGGTCGCAGGGTCGCCAGCCGTAAGGATTACGCGAGAGAAAATCCCCGAGAAAGCTTCCGCATAAGTATCCTCTAATTCAGCTTTCGTCATTTCATCCCAACCTCCCGATGGCTTGTCCTCTAACTTTTTTTCTAAACTCGCTGCTCTCTCGAGCCAGCGTTTTCTCATTCTCAGGTGTCACTATTATAACCTTGGGCAAAGCAGTCGGGTAGGTCTCAAACAATTTCTTGGCAATGGCATCGGAACCTCGACTTATCTTCAGGGCTTCACAGTTCCAGTTTCTCAGAATCTCTATGACCTCCGGTTTTGTAAACCTGCAAAAAAGATCGGCAATGAAGGCTGTCACAATGTTGCTTTCGCTCATAACAGCGACCTCGGCACTTCGAATTGCATACTCGTTTCCGTTGAAAGAAAGGGTTAGTCCACCATGGCTTCTCACGAGTTTGAATGCTTCCACATCGGTAATGCTGTCACCAACATAGACCACATCTGCCAACTTCACCCCTGCTCTCTCAACGACTGCTTTGGCAGCTTCAGCTTTCTGCTGCCCGCCGATAGGCCTTACTTCTTCAAAAATTCTGCCCACCCTCATGGACATTATCTCATTCCAAAATATCTCATCAAGTCGTCTAATGGTCTCCTGGTCCTGTCTAGAAAAGTCTGATATGGATTTCGCGGAATCCGGAATTGTCACCATCGGTTTTTGCGCAATTTCCTTCGCAATTTGTCTAAGTTCCAGTCTCTCCCTCTCAGAGACGACATACTTGTCTAATACTAATCTGGTGCAGAATGTATTTTCAAAGGGAAATTCCAGCGCATCGCAGAGCGCGTGAATGTAATGCTCATAGCTCGTACTGACAATGAACGCCTCTGACGTGTGACGTATATGTTTGAGGCTTTCTCCGCTATCAGCTACCAGCAAGAGTCTTCCAGCCGAAAAACTCCGCATTTGTCTGTCTGTGACCTCGAAGGCCTTCAAGAAAGGCAAAACAAGCTTTAGAGTATCACCAGGATTGTAGCCAGGTTTTTTCAGAACATCTGCCAACACATCATCATACTTGCTTATCAGTGAAAACACTCTATCCCCCTTTGGGACAAAATTGGCTGTCAACTCAAAGGCATTGTCGTTCTTGCTTATTGGGCCTTCGCAGTCTGATACGAAAACCCGTTTCACTTGCCGCGCCTCATTTGCTCCAGATGTTCCACGCTCTTAGCAATATGTTGCTTAGAAGCGATGTCGTTGCGGTTCCAGAGCGCCCCGCCCCTGATTGCTGCAATTCCTTCTAGGCTAATCTGACGCGCTGCCTCAATGTTTTCGCTTATCCCAAGGACACCCACGACTCTCGACTTCAAAGCATAGTTTTTATCGTTTCTGAGCTCCATAGCGCCAGGATAAACCCGAATCCTATCGCCGTACTTCTGCGACAGCGCATAGGCCGCCGAAAGATCTACGGGGGTATCTACCGCGGCTTTGTCAATCCTGTCTGGGAATACGTCTGAATAGCCTCCGTAGTTTGGCGGAACCTTGTACGTCAAGACAGTTGCCGCCTTATCCACCTCTACCCGTGTAAGCTTGCCCTCGAGTATTCCATAGCAAACATCTACGAAATCATCTTTCAGGACTGGCAGGATATTGATTATCTCAGGGTCGCCAGGTCGACTGTTGTTTTCAAGTATCTTTGGTCCTCCTTTAGTATGCATGAACGCCAGGTAAAGGGGAATACCCCTAGCTGCTGAAGGGTCTGCGGATTTCGCTATCCAATCTCGAAAAATCTTGCACGCAATAACACGTTCCTTTTCTCGATCTTCTTTTGTCATGAACGGCAGATGGTCAGTAGTGTCTTTGTAGCTGCCCATTCCACCAGTGTTCGGTCCTCTGTCGTCGTCGAAGGCGCGTTTATGATCACGCGTGTCCGGCAGTAGGGCAAGGTGTTTGCCATCGCAGAAAGCCTGGAAGCTCGATTCCTCCCCCTCGACCTTCTCTTCAATCAATACCGTGCCATATTGGAAATTTGACATGAAATGCTCGAAAAGCTGCTCTCTCGTCGCGAAATGATCTCCCCAAACGCCGACGCCCTTTCCCGCAGTCGGCTTGTCAGGTTTCACCACTGCCTGGTTGTCGAGCTCATCGAGCCATTGATAAACTGCCTTCTTAACCGCGATTACTCCTTTGTAGTCTTCAGGGTTGAAGATTCTAAAGCGGGGATTGGCTTCAGGCGCAATCTCTTGAAAGAGTAGACGTTGCTGGACTTTGCTTGCCTCTATGGCATACTCCTGCTTGGGGCAGATTACGGGTATGCCTGTTTCTTTTTCGATGAGGTCCCGTGCACCATCGATTATGGGTTTTTCAGGTCCAATTATTGCAAAGTCGATTCTGTGCCTGTTGGTTTGAGCGAATTTGCTTATCGA
>CAZWBY010000053.1:6855-8789 GCA_964632825.1 uncultured Candidatus Bathyarchaeia archaeon | reverse complement strand
TATCCTCTCGGCGAGAATGACTCTATATTCCTCTCCAATTAGAACTACGTTCTCGTGAATTGCCTCTCCTGCGACCCGCTGCATCCACTCGTGGGCTTCTCGGCTTCCAAGTTTGCTTTCATAGTTTAACGTGAAACCTCTTTCTGTCAGTGCACGCTTCCTATAACGTTCCAGGTCCTGCGTATCCGGCGCCACTGCTTCATTTCCTTGACCCGGGGCAATGCGGTAGTGTTTCGTCCTTTTCATCCGCTTGCTCTTGTCAGGGTTTAAACTTGTATAAAGCATCTTTCACCCGCGCTTTTCTAGATAGTCCTACAAAACGGATACATTGCGTGCAAATATTTATACCCAAGCCAAAAAACAGAGTATTAAGAAGACTAAGTGATGGGAATGGAAGCCAAGAAATTAACAAAAGAGATCACTGTTCTCGCGAAGAAAACAGGGGCAGAGTTAGTAGGTTTCTCAAGAGCAGATGATTTGGAAACCAAATCTCCTAGGGCTCACAGGCCCTCAGACCTGATTGCGGATTCCAAAAGCATCATCACTTTGGCTTGTGGTAGAAGCCTCAACGAAGACAGGGACTACATATACAATTGGGGTCCGGATTTTAGTCTGACATATATCCGTCTGAAAGATGAAGTAAAACATGGTCGAATCCAGGCAAGAGGCTCCATAGAGGCTGTAAAGAATTACCTTCGGGAAAACTCGTATAATGCCGTTTATGAGCATCATGGATGGTCTGGAGTTCTGTCTTTCAAGATGGCTTCCTACCTGGGAGGTCTTGGTGTTTTCGGAAAGGGCGGTTTTGTTATTAATCCGAAAATCGGGCCTCTTAACGTCCTAGCTTGCGTAGTAACCGATGCTCCGCTGGAGTATGGAAAACCGCTGGATATGGATGTCTGCAAAGATTGCACAATATGCATAAAAGCCTGCAAGTATGGCGCCTTCAAAAAAGAAGGGACCTGCTACAAATGGCTTGGAGAAAAATGCCGATGTTACGATCTGATAATGAATCCTGTGACTCGCAAACACACTTATGGTCCATGCAACTCAAAATGTGTTAATGAGTGTCCGATTGGAAAATAAGGTTAACAACCCGAGAACAGGAAGAAGTAATCTCAATCTGGAGTATTCTCAGTTTGCCTGCTGCAGAGGCAAGAATGTGCAGTCCCGCCTGGCATCTGTGCATTATTTAAGCGCTTTCTGTTTGGTTCAACAACCAAGTTATCCTGTTAGAAGCACGTCGCGGTTCCATACTAATTGCAGGGACGGAACTCGCTGGAGATTGGGTTCTTTATGGCGGCAGTTTTTGGAAAAACATTACTTTCTCGTTTAGTTCACTTGTCAAACAAGGATGTTTTTGAATCTGAGGACGTAGTCAAGAGTTACTCAAACACGTTTTCGCTGCAAAAGCCCGAAGAGACAATATTGAATCTTCTGCGTAGCGAATTGCCCAGCATGAAAATGCTTGATATTGGAGTTGGTGGAGGTCGCACCACGCCTTATTTCGCTCCGCTGGCTGAAGAGTACGTGGGTGTTGACTATTCTGAGAATATGATAAACAAGTGCCGACAGAGGTATCTAGGATCTGAAAGAAAGCTTTCATTTGAAGTCGCGGACGCAAGAGCCCTGTCATCTACAGGAGACAGCTATTTTGACCTCGTTCTTTTCAGCTTCAATGGCATAGATTACCTGAATCACGAGGATCGACTAAAGGCTCTGCAAGAAGTGCACCGTGTTACGAAAAAAGGGGGATATTTCTGCTTCTCCGCACATAATCTGAACTCTGCGCCAAAACTCTGCACTTTCCGCTTGTCCAAGAGTCCCTTCAAGCTTCTCAAAGAAGCGGGAAGACTTGTCCTAATGCGATTAACAAACAAGAACACGTGGAAGACTCTCAGAAGCATGCACGGGAAGCACCACCACCTCATGTT
>CAZWBY010000053.1:158-6755 GCA_964632825.1 uncultured Candidatus Bathyarchaeia archaeon | reverse complement strand
CTAGGCGGTGCTCCACTTGTCAAGCAACCGCTTGCCAATGAAGACGGAACGATCTGGATCACGTTTGATGGTGAAATCTTCGATAGATCCCTAATCATACAGCAGTTGAAGAAAAACCATACTCTTAGGACAGACTCCAGTGCGGAGCTTGCAGTTCACTGCTATGAGGAGGAAGGTCCAGACTGCGTGAACCGATTTAACGGTATGTTTGCCTTCAGTTTGTGGGATTCTAAAAAAGCCCAGCTCTTTTGCGCCAGAGACAGATTCGGAATGAGGCCGTTCTACTATTTTCACTCTAGCGATACTTTCCTTCAAGCTTCTGAAGTCAAAGCTCTGCTAGGAGATCCTTCTGTACCTAAGAAGCCAAACGACACCGTCGTGTACGACTATCTGATGACGGCTCATGACGATCATACGGAAGAAACATTCTTTGCTGGAATTAAGCGACTGCTTCCCGCTCACTACATGATCGTGGACGAGAACCGAGTCAGGGTTTGGAAATATTGGACTCCGAAAGTTGCATCAGACACAAGGCGTTTGGCCAATGAAGACGAAGTTTACGCTTCTGAATTTCGAGCGTTGCTGCGGGATTCGATCAAGATTAGGATTCCGACAGATCTTCCCGTTGGAACGTATCTCAGCGGAGGACTAGACTCGACATCCGTAGCTTATATTGTTGACGAGATTCTCAACTCAGCTCGTTCGTCGGTAACTTCGAGTGCCCAGAATCAAGAACTGTTTTCGGCCATCTACCAAGAACCAATTGAACAGGGAGATGAAAAGCCCTACATAGATGACACTGTTCGTGCCATTGGTGCTGAGACTAACTACGTCTCACCATCAGTCTTGGGAAAATGGAGTGATATCCTGGATTTTGTTTTCTATGTTGAAGAGCCTGTTGCTCAGATCAATTACTATGTTTTCTGGTGTCTTTCGAGAGAAGCAAAGGAAAAAGTGAATGTCGTATTCTACGGGCATGGGACCGGAATTCTCGGAGAGCTTGAGAGCGTTGATGAGTATATCCACTACTTCAAAGAGCTCTGGAAACACAGAGAAATTACTAGACTGATTAGAGAAATCGTTGGCGCAATACCGCGCATAACCCCTTCATCGATAAAAACGCTAAGCAATATTTGGACTCGAAAGGGAGACTCAGGAATCAAAGAATTCCTTGCGCCGCAGTTTGCAGCTAGTTTCTCAGGGAGCACAGAAAGTAGGCATCTTTCAGAGCGCAGCGCCTATGACCATTGGGTAATGGGAAACCTAGTTGACTGCCTCCGCGGTTCCGACCTAGTGTCCTCTGCATTTTCTCTCGAACCTAGATTTCCATTTCTGGATCACAGAATCGTCGAATTTGCATTGGCGCTGCCCCGCAGTCAACAGGTTCGGAATGGATTAAGCAAGTACGTTCTCAGAAGCGCAATGAAAGGTGCCCTTCCTGACGCCGTCAGAATGTCAAGAAAACACTTTGGCACACCTGTACCGCTTCAACGGTGGATGAAGCAACTGGGACCAAACATAGAAGCGGTATTCAAGTCAAAGAAATTCAGGGAAAGAAAGTATTTCAACCAACATGCTGTTATGGAAGCCTACAAACGCTTCTGCAACGGAGAAACAGATCAACTGTCCAGTTCATGGCAAGCCTATGTGTTCTGGAGAATTCTAAACCTGGAACTGTGGCTTGAAGTTTTCTTTGACCAAGACAGTAACTTCCATCACGAAGGCACCAACGTTCTTCCAACATGATGACATCAGACGGTTGCAGGTCTTCTGGCGCGGAATGCACTATTAGTAGCAACTACAAGGATTCAAGGGGGACCTGATATTGCTGAGAGTTGAAGTGTTGAAAACAATAAACGATGTCGACAAACCAACTCTAAACGAACTTAGCAATGATGGTTTCTTCACTCATGAATGGTTTGAAACCCTCGAGTCTTCCAAAACCTTCAGAATCATACCCAGATATTTTGTTGTCCATGAGAACGACAAAATGGTAGCGATTGCACCCTGCTTCATTGAGTATGAATCCCAATACTTCACGCTAGAAGAACAGACCCCCTGGCTGAGGCGGTTTAGGAAGATTGGCAACCGTTTGGGTTTCTCTTTAGCTCCACCGATGGTCTGTCATCCCCCTTCTTCACATCATAGCAGAGTTCTGGTAAAGAAAGGCTCCAACGGAAAGGCAGTATTGGGTGCTTTGTGCAGCAAGATTGATGAATGCTGCAAGAAGGACAGAGTGTTGTTCAGCTCGTTTCCCTTCGTTTCCGAGTTTGACGACTTCCTCCTGAGGGGTCTTGCGGACTGTGGATACACGAAAATTCCCTCTACCGATATGGCATATTTGGACATTAGATGGGGTAGTTTTGAAGAATATTTAGCACACCTGTCCTATGGAAGAAGAAAGACAATTCGTAGAGAAATCAGGCAGAACAGCAAACACGGAATAGAGATAGTGCAACAGACTGATTTCCACGAGCTTTCAGGAATACTTTCAAATCTCTACTCGAATCTCTTCATGCAACACATGGGTCGCAGGAGTCTTCTCAATACTTCGTTTTTTGAAGCCTTGAGTAAACACGCAAAAAGCAAAACTAGGCTATTTGTCGCCAAAAAAAACGGCAATATTGTCGGATTCACTTTATGTTTAGAACATCGAAACGTGATGGATGCCTACATTGCTGGGTTCGACTATGACAGACTGGAAAAAGATGATTTCACGTATTTCAACACATTCTACTATGCACCAATAAGAACAGCTATTGAAGAGGGATTCGAGAAAATACATTTCAGATCCGCCTCACTCGAAGCAAAGGTTTCAAGAGGCTGCAGAATTGAAAGAACGTACCTTTTTGTCAAGAGTCACGTCTCCTCTTTGAACTGCCTCCTTCCTCAGTACGCAAGGCTGAAGTATGGGGCAAGCTAGCAAACAATCACTTGTCGATTTGTGGTGTTTTGACCAACTTGTGTTCCTATACTCTTCCTAACCTGAAACAAACTGAAAACACGTCTGCGTTTGTCGCCGCCTGTCCACATCTACTCTAGTGCAAGTGGAATGAAAATCAAGGCGCTGCAAACAGGTACACAGAACTGTTAAGAGGCTCTCTATGGTGGAAAAAGAAGTAGTTTCTGTGGAAAAAGTCCTAAACTCAAGGTGCTCAGGCGACCTATGCGTCGGTCCGAGAAAGAGCCATTGGAGCACGCTAGTCAACCAGCGTCCGCCAGAGGCTATCATCAAACGCATTCTTGCATGTTGTGACGTACCTAGATTCTCCCATGGAAGTCTTCGAAAATGGATCAAGGATGGTGATCTCTTTCTGGGATTCGAAGATCCGAATGACGCCTACACAGAACGACTTCTTCACGTTGAGAGTGGCATGCAACACGAAGCAGTCTATCTTGCTTGCGCGGCGCATGGTTTGGGTACATGTATCTACGATCAAGGCATAAACGGAACTGTTAACGAGAAAAGAATGGTGACTGCCAGACACGTGATAATGGAGATGACTGACCCCTATGAGTCAGGAAAATTCACGACCAAGGCGCCTGGACCGGAAAAGCCTTTTGTGCTGGGCAGGAATTTAAGCCCGCCTTCGAGAGAGGGCAACACAGAATGTATTCCGCTTTTGGAAAACGTTGCATTGGCGAATATATCAAGCTCTATAGCAAGCGATAAAAATGTCTCTCAGCTTTTGTGGGCAGCAAGAGGCAGAACCCCTCACTGTGTATGTATAGGCAAATGGAAATTCATGTGGGGACTGACTATTCCGACAGCAGGCGGAATTCAAGACTTGACCACTGTGTATCTATCGAGAGGCGGCAAGCTCTTTCAGTATGCAAACTGGACAAAAAGGTTCTCTTTGCTCAATCGAGCATTTCGGGAAAAACTCAAATGGACAAGGGGAAACCCGACACATAATCTGCAATTCGTAGGGGATCTCAGGCTGGATTCTCTAATCAACGGAGCTGACAAGGCGATCATATTCTGCCGAAACGAAGAAACAGGGCGATCCCTCTGGGAAGTGGGATACATGCTCGAGAATATGCTCCTTCAAGCCAAGAGCTTAGACATAAACTTTGAAGCAAGACTCTTCAACGACGAAGAGATATCACAACTTGCCCTGAAAGGGCTGAAGAACGCGGTAGCGACCACGATCTTATGATAATGGAGTGATTATGTATATGAAGCGTGATTTTGGAAAAATCTTGGTAACCGGCGGAGCCGGTTTCATAGGAAGCCACATTGTGGATCGATTGATGGAAGAAGATTTCTCTGTGACCGTATTCGACAATCTCAACACAGGAAGTCTCGAAAACATAAGTCGCCACCTGGGCAACAAGGATTTCAGGTTCGTAGAGGGCGATATTCGAGACATTAACCATGTCAACAAGGCTCTGAAAGATATTGATGTCGTTTTCCACGAGGCGGCATTGGCCAGCGTGGTCCTCTCGGTGAGAGATCCGATTCTCTCAAACGCAGTAAACGTGGAAGGAACCCTCAATGTTCTGAAAGCCTCTTGTGACGCAGGTGTCAAACGTTTAGTCTTTGCCTCATCCGCGGCAGTCTATGGAAGAACAGGTTCCCCAGAAAAGAATGAAGATGACAATCCAAATCCGCCTTCACCATACGGAGTCACAAAACTTGCAGCTGAGAAGTATGTCCAGGTCTTTCAGAAGCTGTACGGTCTCGAGACAGTCTGCCTTAGATACTTCAATGTCTATGGTCCCCGTCAAAGGGTTGACGTGCACGGTAGCTACGGAGGTGTAATATCAATTTTCATTAACAGAATACTAAAGGACATGCCTCCAACAATCAACGGTGACGGCGAGCAAACCAGAGACTTCATCTACATCAACGACATAGTCGAAGCCAACATCTTGGCAATGAATAGCACAAACGGGGTCGGAGAAGCTTTCAATATTGCAACAGGAAAAAACGTCAGCATAAACCAAATCGCTAGAATCCTAAAACGACTGCTGAACAAACAACACTTAAAAGACATACACAATGAGCCCAGACCAACTGATGTGAAACATGGATATGCAAGCATAAAAAAAGCAAGAGAGATCCTAGGATACCAGCCGCGATGCTCCATAGAAAATGGCCTATCCCAACTGGTCGAGTTGTATACCGAACAAGCGAGCTAAAATTCTCGGAAAAGCTCCAACACGCTTGATCATCATGAGAACATTTTAACTGACAGTTGCGCGGTTTTGGGGCAGCTTCTTATCCTTGCGTGTGCATCCTTAGCCTGAACAAAAAGCCAAAAAGTGATGAGATGCGACGAGTGAATATGGCTATTGTCATTGCTTTCTTTCTCTTGTCTGAAATTGGATTGGCAATAGCTACACCGCTTGAAATCACGATAAGCCAGCGTTGCTCCGTGAGAAGCTATACGGATCAACCAGTCACGTCTCAACAGCTCCTAGCTCTGTTAAGAGCGTCTTATGGATATTCAAGCTCTGTCAGAGTATTGCCAAAAATAGGCGACGCCTACTCGCTGACAATCTTTTCAGTCAATTCGAGCGGCAGCTACATCTACATGCCCGAAACAAACTCTGTGGCCATTTGGGATGCCTCCGTAACCAAAGAAACTATCCGTCCTCGTCTAACACAAGATTGGGAAAACAACGCAACTGTGATCGTGATTATCGCGTGGAACCAGACAAAAATGAACAATCAATACTCCGCTTATGCTGAAGCGGGTTGTCTTGTTCAAAACTTCTATCTCGCAGCTGCAGACTTGGCTCTTGGAACATGTTGCGCCCAGACCTTCGACTCTGAAGGCTTACGCAGTGACCTCAAATTGCCAAACACTATGGTGCCCCTGCTCATAATGCCAACAGGTTTCCCTCTTTCTCAATATCCCAACGCAACACCCGACTATAGCCGAATGTCCAGAAATCTCCCGCCTGTGCAAAACAGCGTCAAAACCTTCGAAGATATGCTGGGCAACCTGAAATACGCCCAGAATTGGTCAGCACAAGCCTTATCTCTGCAAGAACAGTCCCAACTGCTTTGGGCTGCATATGGCTACTCATCTACTGGTCACCGATCTACCCCTAGTTGGGGCGGATGGTACCCCCTTATTGTATACTTGGCAAACGTCACAGGTACATTCTGCTACTCACCAGAGACTCATTCGCTCTCAGAAATTCAAACTGGTGACAAAAGAAGTGTTATGGCAGCTGCATGTGGCAACCAACATCGGGCGGCTGATGCGCCAGCGATTTTTATGTTGACCTACAACTCTACCGTAAACACTGTATATCCTGAACCTGGCTGGTACGATTTGTCAGTTGAAGTGGACGCTGGATGTGTGGTTCAGCAAGTTCTGCTTGAGAGCTCTGCTTTGGGTCTTTGCTCAAACGTGGTGACGAGCGGCTTTGAATCTTGGAATGGGACTTCAGCTCAGACTCTCAGGGATGAGCTCAATTTAGCATCTTCAATTGTTCCGCTTTTTGTTCTGCCAGTTGGACATTCTAGTACTCCTGATTCGACTGTTCCTGATTCGACTGTTCCTGATTCGACTATTCCCGACTCAACTGTTCCTGATTCGACTATTCCCGACTCAACTGTTCCTGATTCGACTATTCCCG
>CAZWBY010000052.1:0-8940 GCA_964632825.1 uncultured Candidatus Bathyarchaeia archaeon | reverse complement strand
GAGCGCCACTGAATTGCCCGAAGGCAAAGCACCGTCGTAGGCTTGTTTCTGCTTTGGCATATAATCTGCCCCTTTCCCTGACGTGAAATAGAAACCGCCCTCTTTCTCGTCCCAGAACAACTCCATCATCTTTTCAATTGTGGCAAACGCTGTATCTTTGAACTTCTCTTCGAAGCTTGCCTGGTAGACCTCCAAGAGTCCCCATGCGAAGAAAGCGTAGTCATCAAGAAACCCCTCAATTGCCTTTTCACCCTGCGCATATCGATGAAAAAGCTCACCATCCAAGTTTTTGAGCTTTTCCTGAACGAAATTCACTGCCCTAACCGCAGCTTCCACGTATCCCTGCTCATTCAGGACTCGGCCAACCCTCGCCAAGGCTGCAATCATCAGTCCGTTCCAATCTGTCAAAACTTTTTCGTCTCTTGCTGGACGGACACGTTTTCCTCGGGCTTCGAAAAGGGCTGTTCGGATTCGGGCTGTTTTAGAAATCAGTAGATCAATAGACACCCGTAGATCCGATGCCATTTCCTCCAATGGCCTGACGAAGTGAAGTATGCTTTTTCCAGAAGGACTTTCGCCTGTTTCACTGAAGTTACCTCTTGATGCCACTCCGAAAAGGCTCAGTGCTGCCTTAGCGTCTTCGCTCGGTAGAACTCTTCGGATTTCCTCTTCCGTCCAAACATAGAATTTGCCCTCCTCGCCTTCACTGTCAGCATCTTCCGCGGAGTAAAAACCCCCCTCGGGTGACGTCATATCTCTGAGCACATATTCCAAGACTTCTTTGGCTGCAGTTTTGTAACTTGTTGAACCTGTAGCTTGATATGCTTCTGCGTACGCTAGGGCTAGCATAGCCTGATCATAGAGCATCTTCTCAAAATGAGGGACTAACCAATGTGCATCTGTGCTGTATCGATGAAACCCAAAACCTATTTGATCGAAGATCCCACCAGCACGCATTGAACTCAAAGTCTTTGTCACAATGCTCAGCGCGTTTTTCTCTCTGTAACGATTCCAGTATCTCAGAAGGAAGAGCAGGTTGTGAGCTGTTGGAAATTTTGGCGCGCTACCGAAACCCCCGTTCTCAGCGTCGAACCTTGAGAAGAGTCTCTCATAAGCATCATCAAAGTCATCCTTTCCCAGCTCATTCTCGGGCGTCCTTTTCTCGAGTGTTTCTATTCTTTGCCTGAGCTCCGTTCCAAATCTTTCAAGCTCAACTCGCCGAGTTTTCCACATCTGACTTATTTGGGGGACAAGATCGATCATTCCCGATGAACCAAATCTTCTATCCTTAGGGATATAGCTCGCAGCAAAGAATGGTTTTTTCTCAGGTGTCATTATTATGTTGAGGGGCCATCCGCAATTACGCCCCATTATCTGACAAACCGTCATGTAAGCGCTGTCGAGATCGGGTCTTTCTTCTCTGTCGATTTTGATGCATACGAATGCATCGTTCATCAATCCAGCGACTTCATTGTCTTCAAAGCTTTCTTTTTCCATCACATGGCACCAGTGGCAGGTGGAGTAGCCGATTGAAACAAAAACTGGTTTGTCTTCCTCTTTGGCCTTGGCAAAAGCCTCCTCGCCCCAGGGATACCAGTCCACCGGGTTGTAAGCATGCTGGAGCAGATATGGACTCTTTTCACTAATCAGCCTGTTTGCTCTCATTCTTCGCATTCCTTCATCCTGCACAGAATTCTCCAAGAGCCTGAGGGAATTTGTCCCCTTATTGAGCGTCTGTCAATCGCCTAATACTTGACGCTCAGGTAAAGTAGCACTGATAACGCAAGCAGTTCCAGCAGTGGCTCTATTAGTGCAAATGGTCCCAAGCCCACTGCCTGGAAGCGGAAAGCTCCGATTACGAAGGGACTTGACAATATGTCTTTCATGAGGAACACAGTGGCAAATATCATCAGCCCAATCGTGAATTCCGACCTCGTCTTGCTGTAGAGAGCGGCATACGTGGCAATCAGAAAGGCGAGAAGCGCTATGTTGACCGTGGACAGCACGGATCTGGCAATATAGTAGAGTTCGAGGTCTGCAGGGTTAAGTTGCGGAATAGGCTGAGGCCTAAAAGGAAATGTTGGTGAAGTCATGGATTGAAGGCTCCATGATGCCCAGACCGCTGCTAACGCAGCTATGACTATCAATCCGACAATAATAAGCAACCAAACGCTTGATTTCGTGTTCATTTGTTTTTCCATTTTCATTCTCTCCTTATTCTACTTTTTCCAGATTCTCTTCATAATTTCCTCAAAAACTGCGTAGTTGTCTTCCAGCGGCGGAGACAGAAAATATGTGGTGCCGTACCCTTCCCCCGCAGTTGTGATCAACTTGTTCTTTTCGAGGACCTCCAAATGATGTCTTATCGTTCTATAATCCATCTCAAGAAGGTTCGCGAGTTGGTTCGCGTTTTGCGGCGATTCTTTCAACGCTGTGATCATTCTGGCGCGCGTGGGGCCTCCTCTTGTACCTGCAATGAGCCATCCCAGCAGATACTTCAAAGGTTTCGCGCTTGCTGCCATCGTTTCTCACCTGTCTTTGTTTCAGCGTTTTGATTTTACCTACTTGAGTTTTCTGGTAATAAAGGTGTGCCTTGTATCACATCCCAAGACCCGGGTGATTCCTGTTGCTTTGGGTCTTCCATGCAACACAGCGGTTAGGGTGAAAAGGCTGGCATTAGGTAGAGATTTTGGTATAATTCTGAAAAACCATTTAATAACAATTCAGCGCTGAGCGAGTAAAAGACAATCAAGAAATGAGATGGCATGAATATGCGCTGTCAATTCCAGGACTTCGAGTCATTCACAAATCTTAACCTGGAGGAACCCCTCCCTGCTACCTCATTCTTGGCTGTCTTTCTTTCTCCAGAACTTTGAAAGGTGCAAAAAATGGGTGTACTTACACGAGCTGTCAGAAATATCTCAAGGCGTAAAATACGATCCTTGCTTGTGATTATTGCCTTGAGCTTCTCACTTGCAATAATGATCTCAATCCCCGCCGGCGTCGTGGCTAACCAGTCATCCACACTGAGTCTCGCCCAAAACCTCGGCAATACAATCACGGCCACAGAGGCATCAATCAACCAAACGCTAACCCAGATCGATTGTTCGCTTACACCGGAATTCGAAGGATTTGGGTTCCGACCATCAGACTCTATGGGTCCGGGCAGTTTCACTCCGGGACAACCTCCACCAGGCAACTTCACACCTGGAGATCCGGGTGAATTCGGTGGCGGTAGGGATATCCCTGGGCAATTTGGCGGTGGAGCGTTTGGTCAAGGAGGGTCAGTCGCCATGAACCAGACGCTCTACGAAGACATAAGCTCTATCTCTGGAGTTGCAGCAGTTGCGCCTGTCCTGCAGGTCTCAGAGGGTCACAACGTCACCATGGAAATGATGGGGCGCTCTTTCACGCGTCTTGTGACAGAATACGTTATTGAAGGTGTCTCTTTGACCTCAGATCTTGAGGGCTATCCTATCTTGCCCACGAATATCACTGCAGGGAGAAATCTTGAGGCAGGAGATACGGGTGTTGTCCTTCTGAGCGAAAACAATACGGCGTACTTTGGCGTTGATGTTGGCGACACGGTTACGATTCTTGGCGAGACTTTCGAGGTAATAGGAACCCACGGGTCATCTGGTGTGTCAGACCAAACTACACTATACATGAGCATTTCTGACGCTCAATCGCTTACAAATAACACGGGATACATCACTAGTTTCTCGGTCTTCGCAGAAAGCAGTGATGTTGTAACCGAAGTGGCTGACTCCGTAAGTTCTTTGCATCCCGAGCTTTCGGTTGTCACAAGCCAACAACGCCTAAGTCAACTCGAAACCATGCAAGAAACCTACCAGACAGCGCTTGACAATGCTGAGGCTTCCTTGGCAACCATGCAAACCACAGCCTTGGGGGAGATAGTAGTCGCAGTTGCTGCCACAAGCCTCATAGTATTCTTCGTTATGCTATACACTGTTCGGGAAAGGACAAAGGAAATTGGAACGCTAAAAGCCATTGGTTTTAGCAACAGGACGGTTATGAGCCAGTTTGTGCTCGAAGGAATGCTGCTTAGCCTTATCGCGGGCGTTGTCGGCATCGTAATAGGCAGCGTTGCAGCTCCGGTTCTCTCGGGATTTCTGCTTCCTGCTGCAAGCCAGTTGGGAATAGGAGGAACTGGCGGGCGATTAATATCAGGAACAAATTCAAGCGTTCCGAGCGCAGCAGCGGCAGTCACACTGACTCCTGAACTGGTGCTACTTGGACTCGGCGGAGCTGTCTTGCTAGGTGTATTGGGCAGCCTATACCCAGCTTGGCGGGCATCGAGAACGCGACCGGCAGAGGCGATGAGATATGAGTGAGACAATACTGAAAATAGAAAATCTCTCAAAATCTTACACGCTGGGCAAACGCAGCGTAAAAGCTCTTGACAACGTTAACTTAGAAGTGAAAAAAGGCGAGTTCGTATCGATAATGGGTCCCTCTGGCTCAGGCAAAACCACCCTGCTGAACGTGCTGGGGTGCCTGGACAAACCAACCGAGGGAAAAGTACTGCTGGACCAAGTTGACCTTGGCAAACAACCTGAAAAAGAACTCTACAAAATAAGAAGGAGCAAGATTGGCTTTGTCTTCCAAACCTTCAACTTGCTACCCTACTTGAACGCTAGAGAGAACGTCGAATTGCCACTAGAATGTACGGGAAAATCCAAAAGTGAAAGAAACCGAAGAGCCAAAGAATTGCTGCAAATGGTAAGCCTCTCGGATAGAGAAGATCACAGACCACAGCGACTGAGCGCTGGTGAACAACAAAGAGTTGCAATTGCGCGAGCATTGGCGAACGACCCTGCCGTAATACTTGCAGATGAGCCTACTGGAAATCTTGACGGGAAAAACAAAAAAGAAATCTTCAATCTGCTCGCCAAGCTGAACTTGGAAAAAGGAACCACTATCATTGTTGTAACACACGATAGCCAAGTTGCAGCTCACACTGAGCGAATCCTGCTCTTGCAAGATGGACAAATAAAAAAAGAAAAACAGGGACTACACCTCGCAAAGAAGCGCCTCATTTGTCCTAGCTGCAACGGCAAAATTGAACAAAGCGACATCATTTGTCCCACGTGTCAGAAAAAACTTAGGTGAGGGGATCAAAATTGGAACCCGTACAAGTACCAAAAAGACAACGCTTCTCAACAACTCTGATCGCTGCAATTGTGATAATCTGTCTGCTGACGGGAAGCGTAGCCGGCTATTCAATCAGCACTCTGGCAAATTTCAAAAACCTTAGCGATCTGCAAAACCAAGTTTCAACTCTTGAGCAACGAATCAGCGCGCTGCAATCGACAACAACCGGAGCGGACCAGAGCAACAATATCATCGAGGGGAGCAACGCATCTCTCTCCCAGATCTACGCCGAAGTCAAAGACTCAGTTGTCATCGTCAGAGGACTAACAATCCAGTACGACATGTTCCGAAGACCCTACTACACTCAAGTCCAAGGCTCCGGCTTCGTCTGCAACCCAACCGGACAGACGGTAATCATAACCAACAACCACGTTGTCGAAGACACGATCAACATCACAATCACGTTCAAAAACGGAAACGCCTACACCGCAGAAGTCCTAGGCTCAGATCCCTATGCCGATCTTGCAGTTCTCTCGTCAGATGCACCGCAAAGCGAGTGCCAGCCTCTATATATCGCTGATTCCTCAACCCTTGAAGTAGGCGACTTCTTGATAGCGGTCGGCAGCCCATACGGTTTAGCCGGCTCAGTGACCACAGGCATTGTAAGCGCGCTGGGAAGAACGATAAGCGAAGACTTATCGGGTAGCTACCCAATCGCAAACGTGATTCAGACAAGCACTCCCATTAATCCCGGGAACTCTGGTGGTCCGCTACTTAACAATCAAGGTCAAGTTGTGGGAATAACAACAGCCATCGTTTCTGACTCCGAAGGTCTCGGCTTCGCAATTCCTTCAAGCACGATCCTTCGTGAGATTGCGTCTCTGATATCAGAAGGCTCTTACAATAAGCATTCATGGATAGGTGCCTCTGGCACAGACATGACGTTCGAAATCGCACAAGCAATGAACACCAGCACAACTTATGGGTGGCTTATTGCCCAGGTCACCAGTGGCGGTCCGGCGGACGCGGCTGGTCTGAAGGGTGGAACTCATCAGGCTGCGATCGTGGGTCAAACGGTAGTTCTCGGAGGAGACATCATAACTGCATTCGAAGGAACCAGAATCAAAGACATGGATGACCTGTCGACCTACCTCGAAGAAAACACAATCCCTGGGCAGACAATTGACGTGACTATCCTCCGGGCTGGGGAAACACTGACAGTTCCGCTTAATGTGGGAACTCGCCCCCCATCCAACTAGACGCTGGAAACCGCCCGTTTCTTGTCCTTCTTCCTTTTTCGCTATTCTTATAAGTAAATGTATCTTGAAGTAGGTTTCCATGAGAGCAGAAATTGGAATCATCGGCGGGACAGGCCTCTACGACCCAACACTTCTCAAGAACGTGGAAGAAGCTGCATTGGAAACACCCTACGGCGCGCCTTCAGACAAAATCACAATAGGCGAGCTGAATGGCAGAAAAGTGGCATTTCTCCCAAGACATGGCAAAAACCACACAATCAGACCGACTGATGTCAACTCCAGAGCAAACATTTTTGCCTTAAAGAAACTCGGAGTTCAACACATCCTCGCTTCATCTGCAGTAGGATCCCTAAAGGAAGAATATGCACCCGGCAACTTAGTCTTCGTCGACCAATTCATCGACCGCACAACTAAACGCGAACAATCTTTTTACACGCAGGACAAAGTGTGCCACATCTCAGTCGCTGAACCAATGTGCCCCAACCTGAGAAAAACTCTAATTGAAGTCGCAAGAAAAGCAGGAATCAAGGCACACAGCACAGGCACTTACGTATGCATCGAGGGACCTCGCTTCTCAACAAAAGCCGAATCGCGAATGTTCCGAACATGGGGGGCCAATGTCGTTGGCATGACTCTTGTACCCGAATGCGTCCTTGCCAGAGAAGCAGAAATATGCTACGCTTCAATGGCGATGGTGACAGACTATGACGTTTGGAAAGACCATCCTGTCTGCGTTGACGACATAGTCAAAACCATGAAGGATAACGTTGAGAATGTCCGAAATATCATTCTTGGGGTAATAGCCGTAATTCCGAAAGAGCGAAGTTGCGACTGCAAGGGTGCACTCAAGAGTGCTCTAATGTAACAACAGGTGAAAAACATGAAAAAGAAACCCGATCAAAACCCTACCGTCAAGACCAAACTGCGGAGAATTCCAGAGTTCAAAGGCGTTGTCTTCTGGGACATAACGCCTATTCTCAAAGACAAACGAGTTTTCCGCGAGGGCATAAAGCGATTGGCAGACCATTACAAAGACAAAGACATAGATGTAGTCGTCTCGAATGAAGCAAGAGGCTTCATCATTGGTGCACCTTTGGCTTATGCGCTCGGAGTTGGCTTTGTTCCGATAAGGAAGAAGGGCAAACTGCCTTCAAAGTGCGTGGACCTTACTTACAAGAAGGAATATGAGTCTGACACAATCGAAATCCACGAGGATGCCATCGAACGAGGTCAGAAAGTGCTCTTGATAGATGACTTGTTAGCAACAGGCGGCACGGTTAAGGCTAACATTGAGCTGGTCGAGAAGCTTGGGGGCAAAGTTGTTGGCATTGGCTTCTTGGTTGAACTGGATTACCTGAATGGAAGGAAGGTAATCGGTGACAAATACGATGTGTTCTCAGTGATCGAGTGCAAGACAACTGATGGCTGAAAATCTCGCAGCGGCAGTCTCTTATTTCCGGTCCTTTTTCAAACATTCCATCTTTCATAGACGCTTAGTTTTGCAGAGTCTAGTGCTGCTCTTCGCAGTATGTAGTTGCTTGTTCAGCGGATTTTAGAAATGAACTGAACATTGCTTGGTTGGGTTACGGAAATTGGCGGAGGTTCTCTACGTATTCGGTGAAAACTAAATCGTCTCCACTCGGGATGTACACGAATCCTTGCGCCTTTTCGTGGAGGTCTTGGATGATTCTCATCTCGATGAGTTTTGCCCCTGCTCCGAAAATGTCTTCGAGCGCATCTGCGAAGTCGCTGATCCTGGATGGGATTTCTCGTTTCTTTATCTGATACTTCTTGTCCAACTTAGAGTAGACATACTGCTTGAACGGATTTCCAAAACATGAAAGACTGCTGTCGACAACTTCTGAGATGAGCTTGTCCCTGTTTTTTTGAAGACCAACGCTTTGTTTCGTGCTAGGTTGGATGTTGTATGTTATTTGGGTGCTCATGGTTTGCATCATTTTTTTCCCTTGTGTATTTTTGTAGAACAGTTGTTTTGTCCTACTTGACTACATATTACGTCGCAAGACTTAATATATAGCTTGTTTTATACGCCGATATATTCCCAAAACCGATATATCTACGCCTTTAGACATATAGGAACATTATTTCCAAGGCAACCCCTGCTTAGGCGCAAGCCTGCTAGCCTTATAGGCTTGCCGTTGCGTACTCACTCATTATGGAAAACTCGTTGTACTTCCAGAATCGACAAGACTGGCGAAGCTGGCTGGAAAAGAATCACGACAAACAACCTTGGACGTGGCTAACATTCTGCAAAAAAGACTCAGACAAAAAGGGAATGACTTTGGCAGAATCCGTTGAGGAAGCAATTTGCTTTGGCTGGATTGATGGCAAACTCAGAAAAGTCGATGATGTGAGCTTCATTGTTCGGTTTTCCCCCAGGAAGGCGAAAAGCGTCTGGTCGATGATAAACAAGGAGAGGGCGGAACGACTCATTGCGTCAGGTCAAATGACAAGCAATGGTATGGCCAAGATAGATGAGGCAAAAGAAGCAGGAACATGGAGCAACGCATACACAAATCTGACCAGCGATAAGATGCCTGCTGAC
>CAZWBY010000051.1:5475-8963 GCA_964632825.1 uncultured Candidatus Bathyarchaeia archaeon | reverse complement strand
ATGCGGTCGTAGTCTAGTTTGGTTAGGACATCAGCCTCCCACGCTGACGACCCGGGTTCAAATCCCGGCGACCGCACTCGCTGTCACTTGTTTTGACCTGCATCAGGACTTAGCGAAACACAAATAGCAGAGCTTAAGGATACTATAGGAGCTACACCCTGCGATGTTGTGTCAATTGGCATGACCGTTGATTTAAGAAAGTGATGAGTTTGAACAATCCTGAGGTAAGAATCGGTTGCGCACTTGAAGCAGTAGTACTGGTCAGTTTGAAGAAAATGCCAAATGAGTCCCTATGGGGGGAAAAGTAAGACGACTGCTGAAGACAGCATTTCACACATCAGAGTCAAATTCATGATTGAGAGCCTAGGCGAAGCTGAAGGAGAACTCATTCGGTTCCTTGCCCCCAGAACCGTGGAAACAATAATGAGAAAACTGCCTGTTGAAGGCAGAGCTGCCCTCTGGAAGGAAGAAGTCTACTTCGAAATCCCCATAAAGATGGGAGAAGAAAAAGCGAAACCGACGGTGGAAACAGGAACAATCGCCTTCTGGCCAATGGGAAGCGCCCTTTGCATCTTCTACGGAGAGTCGCAACCTTACAGTCCAGTGAGCATTCTGGGAAAAATCACGAAAAACCTAGAAATCTTCAAACAAGTCAAAAGCGGAACACGAATCAGAGTTGAACACTTAGTAAGCCAATGAGCTCTCTTTCCACATCTGCAACAGTCTATCGCATTCTTCTTGAACTTCTTTTTCCTGGCTCACGTTTCTCAGCGCTTCAAGAAATTCCATTCGTCTCTCAACTGAGAACTTCTCGGACGCGCCGCCGTAGTAGATCTCTCCATCAATGTACTGCTTCATTTGATGAGCCTTCTGGACCAAGAGACTTGCAGCGTCTACAGGATTCTCAACGGCAAACTTGTTAGCCCATATCGCTGCTTCTGTTTCTCGGAGCTGCGTTAAGCCATCAATCTCGATAATCCTTCCGATGTATGTCCGCAGAAACTCGTAGCAACCCGCGATTTTTACAAGCTCAAGAACACGGTAGACACTCTGCCTGAAATCCAGACTTCCTTCCACAGACAAACGATGCTTGTAACCCTTGTCAGTAAGCTCTTTTGCCAGCTTGTGCTCGCCCACCGTGTAGATCCTCTCTGGAAAATCCAACGATTTCCATTCTCCAAATCAAGTTTTGTGACTGAAAAGGGTGTAACTAAGCCGCCATCGGCTTGTAGACCTTTATGTTGTGACTACCCGACACCAGTTGAACCGCACCCGCCTTCTCAAGCTGCTCGAGGAAGTCTTTGGCAGCGCTAATTCGAATGCCAAAGCGTGTGGCCACGGCAAAAGGTGTTAGAACAGGCATCTTCCTTACCTCGGCAACAATTTTTTCGTTCTTCACGTCTGGAGCAACCACACCAATTGTGGTTCGCTTTTCCTTCGGAGGACCAGCCTTCTCTTTCTTCTTCTCCTTGGATTTGTCGTCGTCTTCCTTGACCTGCTGTTTTTCCATCTGTTTCAGGCCGAGTTTCTTCTTTCCGCCCATTCGCTACCGCTCCATGTTAGTTTGCGATTCTATAAAGGCTGGCTTATTTCAACCTTATGCTTGCTCTTCCACTCATCGATTGGCACGCCGAGTTTCTTTTCCACTTCTGGCCTATGGATAGAGTTCATTGTGCAGAACGGAATTATTCGACCATCCGGAACAGCGTAGTGGATGACGCAACGCTGCACTCGTTCCAGATCGAAATTATAGGGATCCATAAAGTGCATCGCCGACAACAAAATGGACTGTCGCTGCAAATCCCCAAGAGACTTATAATCCCCCTTGACAAGCACGCCAAGGACGTATTTCCTCAAAAAGCCGAATTTCACGTATCTTGCAGCCCCGACCAGACTAAGCTTAGCTTTGTTCTTGCTTCCTTTCTCAGCAGTTTCATAGGCTTTTTTCATGGCAGCAGAGAACTTTTCGACGTTGGCATAGCTGGTGATCGGCGTAATCTTGCCATTGTCTATGAAGAGGTACGTCGCCATACCACAGTGTGGATGCGCCGTGAACTCCACGTACCGCTTGTCTTTGAGAGCACCAACGGCTTTAGAAACCGGGACCACAGTTGGCACCGGGTAGAAATCAGTAACTTTTATCCTGCTGCCTGTCTGCTGCTCGACCAAGTGCATGAAGTCAGGAATCGTGATTCTCATTTTATCTCGCTCTTGCTGGGGGATACGCCCACAGAGAGAGACAGGCTGCACATTCACGCATCTAATCACATCGAAGTTTTTCACAGCAAAGTCTATGATGGCGCCAAGCTGGCTGTCGTTAACACCCTTCACAAGAGTCACCACGAGGACCACACTGGCGAAACCTGCTTCCCGAAGGTTCTGAATAGCGTTCATCTTGGTTTCAAGCAGATCCAAACCACGAATAAACTTGTAGGGTTCAGGTGTTAATCCGTCGAATTGAAGGTATACGGTGCTCACGCCTGAAGCTTTCAGCTGCCTGGCGTATTCCACGCTCTGCGAGATTCGAACCCCATTCGTATTAACTTCCACATGACGAAAGCCAAGCTCCTTAGCCTTTCGAACAAGATCGAACAAGTCATTTCGTATGGTTGGCTCGCCCCCGCTGAACTGAAGCGCCGTAGCAGGAACAGGCTTGGTCGCTCGAAGATTCTCCAACATACCCGTGATCTGCTCTGCCGTAGGCTCGTAAACATATCCCGCAGCAGAAGCATTGGCGAAACAGACTGGGCACTTCAAGTTACACCGATTGGTGATATCGATAATAGCAAGCGCAGTGTGAGATTTATGCTCAGGACAAATGCCACAATCATATGGGCACCCCTTAGCTTTTTGGGTTCGCGGATTCTCTATACCCTCTCCATCGTACCTGAACTTCTCCGCCCGAACGTACTGATCGTAATCAGACCAGTATAATTCCTGGAATGCCCCATGTTCCGGACACTCTTTCTTGATGAACACTTTGCCATCTTCCTCGAAAATCGTCGCATCCAAAGCCTTGAGGCACTCTGGGCAAATGGTCTTGGTATTCTTAATAGGATTCATTTTCGTCACTCGAATGTCGAAGCGCTTAAGAACAATAGAACGCATAATAAGGTTTCCAAACGTTTCCGAAGGTGAATGAGGGGAGAACCAGTGTCTGTGAGCGGGAAGGCACGCGAAGAACTCAGAGAAATGGGGCTAAGCGCCTACGAAATCGACGCTTACCTGATTCTGCTTGAACGCGGACAGCTCACGGCGATGGAGATAAGCAAAGGCGCATCTGTACCCTACTCTAAGATCTACGAGGCGTTGAACTCTCTCAAAGAAAAGGGCTGGATTAAAAGCAATGAGAGTCGGCCATTCAAATACTATCCGGTTTCACCGATTGAAGCGCTGGCTTTCACTAAACTCAAGTTCGAAGACAAATACCAGATCTGGGAGAATTCAGTTGCCGAACAACTTCAGCCGCTTTACGAGAAAAGAGAACT
>CAZWBY010000051.1:0-5375 GCA_964632825.1 uncultured Candidatus Bathyarchaeia archaeon | reverse complement strand
GGTGGGAATGAGTTGCGAGTAAGAGATCATATGTTCGGGGGAGGCGTAATAGCTGATGGCAAAGAAGCCATGCTTTTCCTAGGTGAAGACAAACCCAGCCTTGTTATATGGAGCAACCACGCCGGTATAGTAGGTTTTGCACGAGAATACTTCCAGTTTCTGTGGGACTCCTCGGCAGCAGCCTAAAGGATAGATGTGCTGCAGTCAATAAGCCAACAATGAACTTCATCGAACCAAGACGGTTGACTTGGATTCCACCGAGAACAAAGCTCGCTACACTGGACACGAATGCCTGAACCCTAGTGCCACCTAAGAAACAAAAAAGAGAAAAGGGAGCTAGGTTATTTTCCCATTACTTTTTTCGCGGCTATCTCGATGTCCTCAGCTTTGATAGTCTTTCGTCCAGCGTGCATAGCAAAGTCTAAAGCTTCCCTGGCGATTTTGACGCCGATTTCTTCTAAGGCTTTGGCGAGTTCTTTGGCTGCAGCTTCGGACACTCTGTCGGCTCCTGCTTTCTTGCATAACCTATGCATGGGAGCAACGGCTAATTCTAAATCGGCCATATGTGACCCTCTGTAGCTTCTTTTTCTTTTTAAAGCCATATTTAACCTTTTTTGTTCAATACCACCAATTAAATCTGTTCTCAACATAGAAGACCCGCAACCAAAGAAGAGAACTAAATAAAGACTTCACTCAATACATTTTCGTGGTGCCCCAGATTGAAGCTCGTTGATGCACATATACACCTCTCAGATCCGGAATACGCACAACATACTGATGAAGTGATAGCAGATGCCAAGAACTCAGGGGTAAACGCACTAGTTTCGAATGCTACAGACCTTGGAACAAGCGTTGCGAGCTTGGAACTGGGAGAAAGGAACCCAAATCTAGTGTACACTGCTCTGGGAATTCATCCATGGAACATAAATGTCCTCAAAGACAATGAGCTCGATGATACACTGAAGCTCATCCAAGATCAAGCTCAAAAGAAGACGATAGTCGCCATAGGAGAAATTGGACTAGATTCAAAATACGAAAAAACGTGGGAAAAACAACTCGAAGTCTTTGACAAGATGCTCCAAATGGCGGAAAAGGTCAACCTTCCAGTTATTGTTCACTCACGTGGCACGACCGAAAGAATTGTAGATATGCTCCCTTCTTACAAGCTCAAGAACGTTTTGCTTCACTGGTTCAGCTACCCACTTGTAGCGTTGTCTAAAGCAGTTGAGCATGGGTACTGCATAACCGAAGGACCACCAACTGTCTATTCAAGTGGAATCCGCGAAGTCATTGAGCAAGTACCTCTGACCAACCTTTTGACTGAAACCGATGGACCAGTCAAGTATTACAAGCAACCATTCAACGGACAGCCAACTAAGCCATCATTCGTGCGATTAGTCGTTGAAGCCGTGGCAGAAATAAAGAGAATGAACGCGGAAAAGATTGCTGACCAGATCGCCACCAACTTTGAGAACTTCTTCAACGTTAAGCTAAGTTGAGAGCAACCTCAACATCCTCTTCAACACACCTGACCAAATAAAGACACTGCCAAACAAGCCCTTTTTCAAAACGCGTTCCCTTGATTGGCAATGCGTAACCTTATATTAGCGCGTTATTCTATTGACAGTCACTTTGCGCTTCAAACCGTAAAGATTGATAGACCCTGCATTCACGGAAGGTACACCACGTGGGAAAAGTCAAGACAGAACAAATAAAGCGAGTGGCAAAAGAACTGATAGCGAAGTTCCCGACCAAGTTCTCGAGCAATTTTGACGAAAACAAACGATCAGTCGACGAGTTCACGCGGGGGACCACGACAAGAGTCAGAAATCAGATTGCAGGCTACATAGCGAGCACGCTCTCGCAAGGCGAAGAGGAAGAAATCAGCGAAGACTCAGAGGAAGAGGAAACAGAAGACTAAAGCGCAAATCGGAAACAAGCATTTATGATGGATACTTATAGAAAAGGTTGGGCGCTAAGATACTTACGTGAAGCAAAAGCCGAACTGGAAGCAGCACGAAAGATTCCTTATATGGCGCCAAGCCTTGTTCTCGAAGCGATTAGAAAAGCACGAAACGCAATCTACTACAGCTTAGGAGAACCCGCATTTATAGAAGTACTCATACGCGATGAGGCCAGCAAGAACAAAACCTCGAACGACTCAATTCTGCGCTTCCTCATTGGAATAGAAGGCGTCGTGCAACAGTTGACCCAAATAGAAGAGATAAACGGCGAAGCTATGATGACCCAGGCTAATACCCTGGTTCAAATTGCATCAGATATAGTCGAAACTCTAACCGAAGAGAGACTTGAAAACTGACAGCCAAACCCCGCTTCGGGGACCAACGCGAAAAGATCCTTGATCGAGCGCTTTCTGTATGACCCACGTAAATAGCAGAAACCAACTTATCGAAAAAGGAAAGACAGAGGCCAACACAAAAGCCAGAGAATTGACGCTGAAAAGCCTAGAGCACGCTCTGGCTGCCGTCAATCCGCAAAAACTCTTGAAAGCACAAGTTATGATCGAAGACTCGATCCTCCGCGCTGGCAAGTACAGATTTGACCTGAACAAGATTGGGAGAATTTACGTTGTAGGCGGAGGCAAGGCAGCAGGCGCAATGGCCAAAGCGCTAGAAGAAGTGCTGGGTGAACGTACAACAGAAGGCATTGTCAACGTACCACATGGCGACAGACACCAAACTCACAAAGTGAAAAGACAAGAGGCTAGTCACCCAATACCCAACGAAGCAGGGGCGGAGGGAGCACAACGCATGTTGACTATCGCAGAGCAAGCGCAAGAAAATGACCTCGTGATTGTTCTCATATCTGGCGGTGGGTCAAGCCTCATGGCTCTCCCGCGAAGCAACGTGACTCTCGAAGACAAACAGAATCTCACAGACAGACTCTTGAAAAGCGGCGCAAGAATCAACGAAATCAACACAGTTCGAAAGCACATCTCAGATTTCAAAGGAGGCTGGCTTGCCAAGAAAGCTTACCCAGCCACCGTCCTTAATCTTGTTCTGTCCGATGTTGTGGGCGATCCCCTCGACGTCATTGCTTCCGGTCCGACTGTTTCCGACTCAACCACTTTTTCCGAGGCAATAACCGTCTTGGAGAAATACGGTTTGTGGCAAGACACGCCGACCTCAGTCCGAGAATTGCTATACATGGGAAAGAACGGTTCTGTAGCAGAGACGCCTAAAGAAAATGATTACGCGTTCAGGAAGGTTCACAGTTTAATCCTCGGAAACTGCAGGACTGCCGCCGTCGCTGCATGCAAGTACCTCAAGAACAGCGGCTTGAACACTCTTCTACTTACTTCGACTTTAGAGGGGGAAGCTAAATGCGTCGGAGCAATGCTTAGCTCGCTTGCCAACAACATTATTGAGACAGACGAACCTATCCCAAAACCCGCAGCCATAGTTGCAGCCGGTGAGACAACAGTCACCGTAACGGGGAAAGGTCTTGGGGGGAGAAATCAAGAATTAGTGCTTGCCGCAGCTCTGAAACTTCGGGAGAGAGAGGGCGCGGCAGTGGCGTCCTTGAGCACTGATGGCATCGATGGTCCAACGGTGGCAGCAGGGGCAATCGCTGACACGCAAACCCGCAAGCGGGCCCTAGAGCTCGGACTTAAGGCAGAAAGATTCTTGCGTCAGAATGACTCATACAACTTCTTTGCAAAACTGGAAGATAGCATAACCACAGGTCCAACGGGAACCAATGTTAACGATATATCAGTGATTATTGTTCTATGACTCAAAGGCTGGGTTAACGAGAATGACTCTGACAGTGAAGCTTATTGGAGCCTTGAAACACGCAGCTGGCTCTGACACAATCACGGTGAATTACCGAAAGGGTTTGTCTATAAAAGGGCTCCTAAAGGAAGTCACAACTCTAGCGCCCGAGCTTAAGCGGAGTTTGGTTGATCCACAGCTGGAAGATCAAGGGCTAAACGCCTTGATACTCCTGAACTCGAAGGAAATTAGTGCTTTGAATGGCTTGGATACGAAACTGAAGGACAAAGACGAAATAGTTTTTGTTCCAGTCGTTCACGGAGGCTGAGCAAATGGAAGGCAAGATAATAACTCTGACAACGGATTTTGGACTCAGAGACCCATATGCAGCAGAGATGAAAGCTGCGATCTTGGGAATATGTCCCGCTGCGACAATTATCGACGTGACGCACGAAGTTGAGAAGTTCAATGTACGGATGGGCGCCTACATTTTGGCTTCAGCAGCACGACACTTCCCAAAAGGCACAATCCATGTTGCCGTGGTCGACCCGGAAGTCGGAACACAGAGACAACCGTTGCTGATTCAAACGAACAATGGATTCCTTATCGGACCAGACAATGGCTTGATAGCCCTAGCCTCTGAAAGAGAAGGTATTGTCGAAGTTCGGCAAATAACCAATCGCAGGTTGATGCTTCCCCAAGTCTCAAACACATTCCACGGAAGAGACCTTTTCGCGCCTGCGGCAGCTCACGTGGCCAATGGCGTTCCTCCAAAAGAGTTTGGACCCGTAACTCGCGATTTCATGAAGCCTAATTTCGCAAGAATCACCTTCAGTGGAACCACATTGATGGGCGAGGTTTTGTACGTCGACGGATTTGGAAATGTCATAACTAATATTAGTGAAAAGGACCTGACACAGTTGCAATTGAGAAGAGGTTTCCTAACGCTCAATGCCCGCGAGCTTCAATTTGAGATATGCAAAACATACGGGGAAAACAAGCCCCACCAGTTTCTGACGCTCGTTGGAAGCCATGGATATCTCGAAATTGCCGTTTGCCAAGGCAACGCAGCCGAAATGGTCGGGGCTAAAGTGGGAGACAGAATAAGACTCACGAAAGCTTGAGACAAGCTGGTTTTGGCCTTGAAGTCTCTGCAAGGAATTGGCACTTACCGAAGGAAGTGCAACGGGGCTAAAAATAGATAACGTGAATCATAAATTCTTTAAGCTTGAATCTGATAGACCAAAGGAAAGGTTCAGAGCATTTGCTTCTTGACGATATTGCAAAGTGGATGCAGACTTTCGCGGTTCAATATGGTTATCTTGGGATTTTTCTAATCAGCCTACTCGGCGCGGTCTCAGTTTTTATACCCATTCCTTCTTCGGTTGTAATTTTCATCCTGGGCGGCAGTTCCACATTCGAACCATTGTGGATAGCAGTTGCGGCAGGACTGGGCGCAGCTGTGGGTGAATTCTCAGGATACCTAATTGGACTCGGGGGCAGAAAAGTCATCAGCGATAGACACAAGAGGAAGATGGACATCTTGATGAGACTGTTCAGGAAATTTGGACCTGCAGTAGTCTTCTTTTTCGCTTTAACCCCCCTTCCCGACGACCTGCTTTTCATCCCACTCGGGGTCAT
>CAZWBY010000050.1:7885-9036 GCA_964632825.1 uncultured Candidatus Bathyarchaeia archaeon | reverse complement strand
TTCCTGACAGTGATCTCCTCCCCAGATTATTCATGGAAGCTGAGTCTTAACATCCGAAAAACAGATAAAGACAGTGCCAAAAATGCATTCCACTCTCGGGGGAAAAGCAACTGTTAGACCAACGCAACCTTGTGAACGAGATAGAGCAGACAATTAGTCGAGATTTTGGGATGTCCTATCCCGAGATCAAAAGCCTTCACTCCTCAATGCTCGGAAAAATAACCGCCCAAGCAGCCCTGTCCCCCGTCTACGAGGGACTCCCAACAATATCTGACGTGACGCGCCTCGATGAGCTGCCCCTTACGACCTATGGTCATATCCAAGAGTGTTTCGATCAACTCGGGCTTGAAAAAGCTCTCCTGGGTCCTCCAGTGAGGTTCTGGCACACATCTGGCTCAACTGGAAAGCCTAAGAAGATGTACTACGGAAAACTCGACCTTGACGAGATAGCCATTGGACTCTTCCAGCTTCTCTACCTCTGCGGAGCCAGACCTTGGAACAACGCATGGGTATTCACAGCCAGCGGCGGAGAGACCCTCTTCGGGCTACCAGTAGAAAAGTACGGTCTTGACGGTACCATAACCACCTTTGCGAGTGAGATGGACGTGATAAAAGCCCTCAGACAAGCCTCAAAACTCGACAGAATCGACGTAATCGTAGGCGTAACGTGGCTCTACCTCCTGATTGACAGGATCGTTAAAGATCCCAAGGATTTGGAAAAACTGGTAACGGAGGAGGTAAAGCGGAAATTGAAGGTTCCTGGGCTACCCAAGCTAGTCGCCAAGTACCTCCTCCGCGGCATCAAGTATGACCGGCTCAGACAATCCCTCGCCAATTCCAAATTAGGTTTCTCCCACGCGGAAGCACTCTCACCCTACCTCTCCAAGATAAAAGAAGCATATCCAAAGATAGAGATGCACGATGTCTTCGGAGCCACAGAGCATTGGGTCCAAGCCATCCAAGTCTCAACCGATCGCGATTGGCTGAGCTTCTTCCTCAAATATTCCATACCCGAAATAGCCCCTCCGGAAGAGATCCTCAAAGTGAGACAAAACCCCAACTACAAGGTTAAGGCTATTCCATGGTACGAGTGGACAAAAGGTCTCTGCGGAGAACTAATCATCACGCGGCCCGGTGAATGCCTCCCCCTA
>CAZWBY010000050.1:5390-7785 GCA_964632825.1 uncultured Candidatus Bathyarchaeia archaeon | reverse complement strand
TGAGGGGGAGCCCGGGGCGATTCGTCTTTCTAATAATCCCCGAGTCAGAGGTGCTCGACGAGGCTGCCTTCAGAAGGGAGATTACTCAGTCCCTTGTGAACATGTTCGACGATTTCACGGTCGCGGCGCAGGGCAGGGCATACCTGGTTGGTGGGGCTTCCGCGATGATGGACCAGAGCAAGCACCTCGATATAATGATCACACAGCCATCGGCCTATAACATCATAGATAGAGAGATAAAGAGGAGGATAAGGGAGGGGAGGACGATGGGGCAACTTAAACCTAAGAGGATATACGTTGTTGAAGGGGAAGAACCTCTCCTAGCCCTGACAAAGGAAAAGATGCAGGCATAGTGGCCGCCAAGCTCACCCAATCACCCCGACGGGGCACAAAACGCGCACTACGATTGAGGCCTATTTCTTTAGTCGCTTCTCTTTTTTCTTCTTTCGTTTTTCTTCTCTTTCTTTCTTAGTCATTGGTTTCTTCTTGTTACTTCCCATGCTCAAAACAATCACCGTACCCAATTAACTAGAATAGGGAATAAAGTTTTTGCGATCGAACCCCAATCTAACCCACCTAACCCGTGCTAGGCGATATGTATCTTCGCAACTGCAGAATTCCGAATCTCTATCAAAGAAGCCTTAAATTGTGGCTGAACCAGAGAATTAGCTTGGACAGATACTCAGCGGTCAAGGTGAAGAATTGAGAGATTCCAGCGAAAAAACGATATGGGGTCAGGTGGAAAGAATTGGTAGAGGCACAAAGGCAAATTATGATCCTGACAGGAAGACTATTACTTTCTGCTTCAATAGAAGCCCGCAAACATCAAGCGAACTTCTGAGAGCATCGCGAGAACTGCTCATGAAAGAGCTAAGAGAATTGGGCTACGCCAGTCGCATGAAGTACAATGGAGAAGTGGTCGTTGACGGCATCTCCGAAGAAGATGTTGTGCTTGTCAAGAAAAACCACAAACTCACAATTCACTTAAACAAGAGGCAATCTGAAGAGAAGGACCTTTCCGGGAGAACCCAGGGTCCTTAGCTTATGGAGTACAGAATCTTACTCTTTTACTTCTTTTTCCATTTTGGG
The DNA here is from genome assembly GCA_964632825.1 of uncultured Candidatus Bathyarchaeia archaeon. Taxonomy (GTDB): domain Archaea; phylum Thermoproteota; class Bathyarchaeia; order Bathyarchaeales; family Bathycorpusculaceae; genus UBA11855. Next base: position 6,696 of record CAZWBY010000050.1, on the reverse strand, counting down.
AATGACTTTCTGTACCCACTCTATTCTGGTAGAGTAAATTTCGCGCAATTTCGGTGAGGTGTTGGGTTTCCATTTTTCGGTCCATGCGATCATTCGACGCTTGGATCCACTAATCTTGCCCTTTCGTCTGCCCTGTTCTTCCTTTACAGGTTTGTGCCGTCCAGATTTCATGTTAGATCTCAGCTAGTCCAGGCCTAACTATCTAGGCTAATTTCGGATAAGCTTTATCTCAATTGTTGAAACCATGCGTGCTCTGGTTTCGCCCTCTCTCGGAGGCATCTCTTCGGTACCTATCGTGATACTGCCCACTTTTAGGTCCTTAAGGAAGCGGTTTCTCGTTATTTCAGCCGCATCAACAGCTGTAGTTATCGCTTGCCCTCTTGCCTTCAAGGTTATTTCTTTAGCCTCGTTTGATGACAAGCCTGTAATAATCGCTAGTACATAATCCATAGGCATTTTATTGCCGACAAAGACAATTCCTGATTTTTCTACCATTTTTCATTACCATTTCACAATTCTTTACCATTTGGCAACGTTGCCTTGTTTTTCTCATCGTTCAACAAGAAAACGGTGCTGCTCTATACTGTGCAAGCTGCCTAATAAAGCAGCTAGACTGGATGGACGGGCTTTCGGGCACACTGCAAGAAAGAGGTCGATAAGCCACTCTGCGGGAGCATTCAAGAAGCGGATGGAGAGAATGTTAATGCGAAAACTTGTGAAGACACCCCTTCACCTGAGACTAACAATGCAGCTCTATGTCACGTGCTCAGCATTGTTCCAAACCAAATTGTTCCTTAATTGCCTTCGCTAGAGCCCTATGTCTTCTTTCAGTGAAATAAGCAACTGAAAAAGCCGTGACGTTGGTAATCAGCAGTATCGGCAGAAACGCCAGAGTCCGATCTGCGGGCAGATCCAAACCATTGAGAAACACAATTATCGGATAGTGCGTCAGGAAAAGCGTGTAAGAGAAGCCAGCTCCGACAGTCACCCAGTTAACAGCGCGCTTGTTCAAGATCCACTTTGATGCTGCTCCGATTCCTTTCCGGTTGAAGAATAGAACGCCGACAAAAACGAACACCGACAACTGTAATCCCAAGAACACACTGTAGTAATCAATCTTCCCAGCAAATGCAGCGTGGGCACTGAAAATCGCGCCTGCCAACGTCAGAACAAGGAGCGCTACCAAAACTCTTGCCGCGAAACCACCTGACAGCCTGGACCTGACAGCTTCGCTAGTGATCGCCAGCGTCATTAAGGCGCCAATGAACCAGACGAGTATGACACTGCTAAACTCCTGCAGAAACCC
>CAZWBY010000050.1:0-5290 GCA_964632825.1 uncultured Candidatus Bathyarchaeia archaeon | reverse complement strand
ACCGCCACCCCACCCAAGGTACTGCCAAGTCTAAAGGACGGATCACCAACCGCTGGCTGATACTTCGTCAGAAAATGGCAGACAACAACCATTTCGCAGGCAACAAGGCGAACAAGATTCAGAAAAACGGATGATTCCTGCGACAGGGAATTGCTAGTGTACTTCACTTGTTTCGCCTAGCTTGCGTGCCTAGCGAACGTTGCTACATCACGCGTTGTTTGTTCCTCTGAATTGGCTGTTATACAGATTGTAATAGAAGCCTTTCGCTTTCAACAATGAGTCATGGGTTCCGCGCTCGACTATTTCGCCGTCTCTTATGACGAGCACCTGGTCTGCTTTCCTGATAGTGCTAAGCCTGTGCGCGATGACAAAGCTTGTCCTCTTCTCCATGAGCCTGAGCAGAGCTTCCTGGATTCTTGCCTCTGTGCGAGTATCAACGTTGCTGGTTGCTTCATCCAGAATCAATATCTTCGGGTCTGTAACAACCGCTCTGGCAATAGCAAGAAGTTGCCTCTGTCCCTGACTGAGATTGCTCCCCCTCTCGCTCAGCATCGTGCCGTATCCGTTGGGCAGCATAGTTATCCATTGGTCTGCATTGGCAAGTTTTGCAGCCTTTATGCAATCTTCATCTGTAGCTGCAGGGTTACCGTACCTTATGTTCTCCATCACGGTATCAGCGAAAAGGAAATTATCCTGCAGCACAGTGCCCAACTGTTTGCGCAGACTCCAACGAGTAACCTCTTTGATGTCTACTCCGTCAACTTTGATGCTGCCGCTCTGAAGATCGTAGAACCGACCCAAAACATTGACCATCGTAGTCTTCCCAGCTCCTGTAGGTCCCACCAACGCGACAATTTGACCCGGTTGAGCATGAAAACTCATGTTCTTCAAAACTGGTACACCAGGCACGTAGCTGAAGTCAACGTTATCAAAAACAACATCGCCCCGAATCTCACCAAGCGGTTTCGCATCAGGCTTGTCAGTTATCTCTGGTTTCGTATCCACAACCTCAAAGATCCTCTCAGCTCCAGCAAGGGCTGACTGCACGCTATTGTAGAGTTCCGCTAGTTGCCGCAGAGGCTGAACAAAGTTTCTCGCGTAAAAAATGAAGCTCGTAATAATCCCGACCGTGACTACACCCTGCAACGCTAGCCATCCACCTAGTCCAACGACAACAGCGATGCTGAATGTACTCATAATATTTACCAATGGCATGATCATGAAAGCCCAGCTTGTCGCAGTAGTTGCCTGATCTCTCAAAGCCGCGTTTTCAGCGTCAAACGCTGAGAGAACTCTACCCTGGGTGCCGAAAGCGGCAACAACCCGTTGGCCGCTTATTGTTTCCTCAATCCTAGAGTTTAGCACACCCATAGCGCTTTGCACCCCTCGGAAACCGGCGAGCGTCTTGCGTCCGATTAGGACTGTTACAATCACCATCAAAGGCAACACTGCAAGACTGCCAAACGCCAGCCAGACATTGAGCAAAAACATCGCGACGAGTATGCCAATGAGACTCAGAAAGCTGGAGATCAACTGGACAAAGCTCTGACTCAACGCCTGATTCACGGCCTCAACGTCATTCGTGAGGCGACTCATCAATTCCCCTTGAGTATTACGGTTAAAAAAGCTCAAGCTCAGAGTCTGCAGATGCTCAAAGAGGTCTTTCCTAAGACCTTTCAAGACTCGCTGTGAAACACGAGCCATGAGAACACCTTGAATTGCCTGAGCGCCCCATGCACCAACGTAGACAGCCACGAGAAGAAGCACTATTCCAAGTAGTCCTGCAAGATCTCCTACAGTGATATATTTGTCAACGGCAACCCCTACGTAGTAGGGTCCAAGCAGGCTTAACAATGAACCAACAGCCACTAGAACTCCGATTGATAGCAGCTCTTTTTTGTAAGTAAGCATATAGCTGAGAAGCCGCGTTAATGTTACGCGCGGGTTCTTGGCCCTCCCAACCCCTTCTCCCATTGGCCCTCCATGCGGTCCCCCTGGGCCTCCAACAAACCCTCCCGCTCGTTTTGGCGATTCGCCTCGAGACTGTGATGAACTCATGCTCTTATGCCCCCTCCAAGCTGAGAGTCATAAATCTCCTTGTAGATCGGGCTTTCCCTCATCAACTGGGCATGATTGCCTATTGCTACAACCTTTCCTTTTTCAAGAACAATGATTTTGTCTGCCTTCAGAACGGTGCTTATGCGTTGCGCTATGATGAAGACGGTTGATTTGCCCATCATTGCATCTAAGGCCTCTTGAATCTTTGCCTCTGTCTGAACATCCACACTGCTCGTGCTATCGTCAAGAATGAGTATCTTTGGCTTGACAAGCAAAGCCCTGGCTATTGCAACCCTCTGTTTTTGGCCACCTGATAGTCCTGCTCCCCTGTGCCCCACGTCGGTCTCGTAGCCTTTTGGAGCGCTCTCAATGAATTCCAAACTCTGACTTGCTCTGGCAACTGCGTCTATTTCCTCGGCTGAAGCGTCAGGCTTTCCATGAGCAATGTTCTCTTTCAGAGTACCAGAGAAAAGAATTGGCTCTTGAAGAGAGACCCCGACGTTTTCCCTGAGGGACTGTATCGTAACATCACGCACATCTATTCCGTCAATGGTAACTCGTCCGCGAGTGGCATCATAGAATCTTGGTATCAGGTTCACAAGAGTAGTCTTCCCTGAACCTGTCGCCCCCAGTATCGCCACGGTTTCACCCGGTTCCGCAACAAAGTTGATTTGACTGAGAACTGGTTCTCCGCAATCGTCAGTGTAACTGAAACATACGTCTTCGAAAGCTACTCTGCCATTAACCTCTTTCAGAGGTACAGCCTCCGGCTTCTCTACAACATTTGGCTTTGAGTCAATGACTTCATAGATCCTTTGAGCAGAAGCGTTGGCCGCAGACACTAGGCTTGCCATTATAGCAAGGAAGAGAAGAGGAAAGATGCTTGTCAACAAGTAGTTTGTGAAAGCCACTATTTCACCAACGGTGAAGCTTCCCGCTATAACCTGTTGACCTCCAAGCCAGATTACGCCTAGAATGCTCACGTTGATAATGAGAAGCATACTGGGAAAAAGAACGGAGAACAGAGTAGTGACCTTGACTTGCTGCGAATACAAATCCTCGTTAGCGTCGCCGAATCTCTTTATCTCTCTGTCCATTCTGACAAAGCTCTTGACAACACGTATACCCGCGAGGTTTTCTTGAAGAACCATGTTCACCTTGTCCAGGCGTCGCTGTACCCCAAGGAAAAGCGGCTGACCTTTCACGACAAAGATGGTTGCTAGGACCAAAGTTAACGGAAGAAGAAGAAGCATTACGCTCGCTAGCTGCAAGTTAATGGTCAACATCATCACGATGGATCCGACAATAATGATTGGAGCCCTGACGAAGATGCGCAGGAGCATCATGACCATCATTTGCATAATATTAACGTCGCTTGAGAGCCGAACAACTAGTTCCCCTGTTTGAAACTTGTCTAGGTTACCGAAGCTGAATTTCTGAATCTGACGAAAGACGGATGATCGCACGTCGTGCGCAAAGTTCTGTGCAACCCTCACTGCCATAAAAGTATTCGCAATTGTCATTCCCGCTTCGAACACTGCAAGGGCAATCATTATGCCAACGGTGACAGTGATGACGTTGATGTCACCTGCGGATATTCCCTCATCAATAACCCTCTGAATCAAGCGAGGCTGAACAAGCTCTGCAAGAACCGATCCCAAAAGCAAGAGCACTGCAACTATCGATTGCAGTCGATAGGGACCGACGAAAGACAGAATCCGAATAAGCTGTCTGCCATTCGATTTTTCCGCATTCTTCTTCCCCATTCGGATTTTTCCTCGTTCAACTTTGCTGCAGTTTGCCAGGCGACATTAGAGTCGTTCTGATAAGCAATCAGTTGGATTAATACTTTTTAAACGCTTTTTCTCATTCGCAACATCGCTTTCCTCACAGGAATAGAGCTGTGAGCTCTATCCGCCATCACCTCAAGAAGCTTAGTCAGGAGGTTTTTTTATGGAAAAGGCTTTGTAAAGATGTTTTGCTCTGCTAGCTCCGCTGTTCTAACCTCTTCAAAACGCTGTGTTTGAGGGTTCTAGGAAGACTCTCGGCAAAATAAATGAGGCTGGTTAAGATTGGTCCGCGGAGCTTGCTGCTACGGCAGTAGATTCCGACTCTTCGCGAAGCTCTCCTGCTATTACAACAATATTGTCCGATTTTTCGCGTGGCTCGCCCACTATGGATCCATATGCTGACGGCGATTGCGACTGCTGAACCTCTGCAAATCGAGTCTGGTCTTCGGTGACTATGAAATCAAATAGTTTCTTTATGTCCTGCAACGTAGCCTTCTCATCACATGAGTAAGCCCGACCCCTAACCAAACGATGAGGGTAATAGTACAATGCAAACAAGCGTTCACTTCTCAAGGATGTTGTTGATTTCTCCTCTCTGATTTCAAACCACGTCATGTTTTCCCGTTCAAAAATGAGCTTCAGCTTACCTGCAAGTGCCAAGTCAGAATCAGTGAAAACCTGCTTTCCTTCTTTTTCTTTAGAATTCTTCAGATTGGTGGCGTATGCTATCGGAGTGTAGAAGTATGCCTCGCCTTTGAGTGGTTGGACGAACGTCACATTTTCTATCTGCCTTTTGCTTTTTCCGAACATTCTGCTTCACATAAACAGTGGCGAGCGAGCGCTTCTTATGAATTATGAATTTGGGCAATGGATTTCATCTCAGTAGAATTTCATGTAGCGGACACCAGTAGTACTCGACGTGTTCTCCAACCTCTAGCAGGCTGCACAATAGACTAACAGTAGGTTTAGAGTGTTCTCATTGCACTATTTCCTCAGCAGCAGTGCTGCCGCGACTGCTATGGCTCCGAGAACGAACAGAATCAAAGCCAGACTGAATAGCCAGTTTATCGAAAAAATGTACCAAGCAATACCCAATGCGATCAACAACACGCCTAGACCCATAGTTCCGAAAGCACCAGACGAGTATTTCTTTGTCTGCGAAGAGCGCATGAAGGCAAGCGCTAGGGTCCAACAGCCCGCGAGAACCAGAAAAACGGGAACGATGAGCCCAATGCTGATTACCTGGAATGCAGTGAGCAGTATCACTGCTACCATTATTAGCAGCAGAACGCCCAAAGATAGCATGTTTCGGTAATTCTCACTCATGTTCGAACACGCCTGAGTCTTGTTTCCGCATTCCGAACAGAATTTTGAACCATGCACTTCATTCGTGTATAGATCGCTGTTCTTTTAAAGTTTTTTAAGGATCAGGTTTGATGTTG
>CAZWBY010000049.1:0-9156 GCA_964632825.1 uncultured Candidatus Bathyarchaeia archaeon | reverse complement strand
ACACATACTTTCATAGCTTTTGCCCTTGCGAAACAGTGAGTTGCGAACGGCGGGTCAAATAGAACGGATTCCTAGACCTTTTAAAGTTAACTGCTTCCGCAGATCAAGCCAATTTGGAGGGTGTAAAATAACGTTCAGTTTTTCGACTGTTTGAGCAACAGTCGTCCATACTATTAACGTTTTTGTGCGCATAAGGATAGACTTAAATAGCTCGCCATCGACAAAACCGATGTTAAGAGGAAAAAAACCATGGCGCTCAATGAAAAAGAGTATGTTGGTCTCTTACCCCAAGTTCGGACCCTCTTGAATCGAGTTGTGGAGAGAAACATGGCTGACTCCATCCTGTTCTCTGCGGGAACAGACACCCAGTTAATCGCTTATGAGGCAGTTAAGTTCAATCGGAAGATTCCTGCTTTGACCTTGGCCTTTAAACATGGAAACCCAAAAGACGCTGAGTATGTGAAGAAAATGGTGGCATTGCTGAATCTTAATCATGAGACCCACGAGTTTGACCGTGACGAAGTCTTGAGCAACGCGCCAAAGGTTGTCGCTGCTTTAAGAAAGTTTGACCCTATGGAAATTAGGAATAGCATGCCCGTCTACATCGGACTAACAATTCTCAAGAAAAAAGGCATTCAAAGCGCTTTCACAGGCGATGCTCTAGACGAATTGTTTGGCTACCCTTGGCAGTTCCACCTTTCAGAGGAGGAGTTCGTGGAGAGGCAAAAGGACATGTGGGCAGAGATGAGCTTCTCGTCAGTCCCGATGGCGCAATCTCTGGGTATGAGTATCAAAGCGCCTTTCATGGATCCAGAATTCATGGATTGGGCGAAGAAGTTGCCGATCAAACTGAAAATTAACATGCGTGAAGGGGTAAAGTACAGCAAGTGGATTCTCCGTAGGGCATACGAGGATTTGCTTCCGACAGATGTCATATGGAGGCCGAAGGCGCCACTTGAGGAAGGGACAGGAACGGCAATACTCAGGACTCACTTTAATGATCTGATAGATGACGAAGAATTCGGTGAGAAGAAAAAATTTATTCTGGACAAAGACGGTGTCAAGATACAAGACAAAGAACAACTGCTTTACTATGAGCATTTCAGGAGACTCTTTGGCAAGCCGTCAGAAGTTTATCCAAACAATGGCGGAACACAGTGTCCTATGTGCAAGAGCTACGTTAAGACGAAGATTCATTTCTGCAAGGTCTGCGGGGCCTATCCAATATAGACACTTGCTCCGTTGTAGCCTACTAATCTCCCTAAGGGAGAGGAGGCATTTAAACTTAGAAAGGCTTAATTCCACATTTGCTTCTCACTTGAGATAAATAATGTGGAATTGGAATGTCCGGACTTTCTGGTTTGAAAATGGCAATGGGAACCAGCGTTTTCATTGCTTCCTTCATATTCGGACTATTCCTTGTCGGAGCCGTTTTCTTACTGCAATACTATGTTCTCGGCTTTGACACCGTAACAGGTTTACTCTTGGTCCTTGGAGGCACAGCACTCTTCATACTTTTTCAATACATCATAGGACCGACTATCGTGGCATCTTCCACGCGTTTACATTACCTTAGTCCTGGTGAGAACCAATGGCTGGAGTCAACGGTCAAGGAACTAGCTGAAAAAAGCGAGGTACCTATGCCCAGAATTGCTACTGTCCCAAACAACACGCCAAACGCATTCGTCTTTGGCAGAACCCCAGAAAGTGCCACTCTAGGTGTTCACGAAGGGTTACTCAAGGGCCTGAATCAAGATGAAATCAAAGGTGTAATAGCCCATGAACTTGGTCACATCAAGCACAAGGATTTCATCGTCATGACGGTTCTCCAAGCGCTCCCACTGATTGCGTACATGATTGCGCAGATCGCATTTCGAACAGGTGCTGCTAGCTCGTATTCCAGACGAAGAAACAAAGAAGGAAACGCGGGCGTATTTCTTATTGTCATAGGCGCGTTTTCGTTTGCAGTGTACCTTATAACTTTCCTCAGCGTGATGAGGCTCAGTAGACTCCGCGAACACTACGCTGACGCATACTCAGCATATTTGACTGGATCGCCGAGGAATTTGGAAAGCGGACTTGCCAAGATTACTTACGGTTTGTCAATATCTCCCAAAGCCCCAGAAGGAGCAAGGGCTTTCTACATCGAAGACCCAGCTCAAGCGAAAAAGGAAATTCAACAGATAATGGATAACAAAACGGAATACGACTTGGACAGCGATGGTGTCCTAGATGAACGTGAACTGCAGCTCGCCATGGAGAAAGAAGCCAAGTCGGCTTGGGGGACAATGAACAGCTGGTTCGCTACCCATCCTCCAACTTTCAAGCGCATACTCCTGTTGCGGGAGATAGAAGATGAGATGGGTACAGGAAAATACTCGGATGAACGGGTCTACGCGCACGTCTAATTGAGTTGTGCCCGATCTTCTCGGAAACAATGCGCATCCATGAAATGTAATGAACCAAAGCCGAGCGAAGACTAATATTCCTCAAGAAAGCTATCTGTCAACAAGTGAAAATATGCCCTATTGCCCAGAATGCGGTGGAGAAATGCATTACTCGATAGCCACCAAACAATACACGTGTAAGAGCTGCGGACTATCAGTGACACAGCAAGAACTAATGGAGCTTAGAGATAGGCTTCGACCGAGCCAAACGTCGGCTGAAGAAGAAAAAGAGAACAGAAGAAAAGAATACCTGAAATGGTGGCTCAGCAAAAAGGGATAGCCCAGCGGTTTGGTCCGCAAGGGCAGTCACATAGTAAACAGTATGGACGTACCAGTGCAACCAGTTTTGGCACAATCTAATCAAGAAGGTGATTTGGTGACCGGGGACATGGAAATAATCTGTATCGGCAACGAACTCCTGATTGGCAAGATAGTAAACACCAACGCTCAATGGATGTCCAAGCGCGCCACCTTTCTAGGGATCACGGTTAGAAGAATAACAGTAGTATCCGATGAAGTCGAGGAAATCTCATCTGCCCTCCTCGAAGCCATAGAAAGAAAACCGCAGTTTGTGATAACGACTGGCGGGTTGGGACCTACATTCGACGACAAGACCCTGCAAGGGATGTCAAGGGCATTAGACCGCAGACTAGATGTCAATGAGAACGCGTTGAGGATGGTCAGAGAAAAATATGAGTCATACTTCGAAAGGGATCGGATCGAAGAAAGTGAATTGACGCCTCCCAGGGCCAAAATGGCAACAATTCCTGAGGGGACAATACCCATACCAAATCCGGTGGGGACCGCGCCTGCTGTTCAGGTGGAAACTGGAGCTACCGTTATAGTGTCACTGCCCGGCGTTCCCAGCGAGATGGAGGCGATTTTCGACCAGACCGTGGTCCCCATGTTGAGAAAAGCATCGAGCAACATTTCGTTCTATGAGAAGAGGATCTATTTGGACGGGATTTTTGAATCTAGCATAGCGCCAATAGTAGATCAGGTGATGCAGGATAACCCTTCCATCTACATCAAATCACATCCAAGAGGGATTGAAAAAAAGCCCCATCTTGAAATCCATTTTTCTCTCAAGGCAGCGACAAGCGAGAAACCTGAGGAGAAATTGGAGAAAGCGGCAAACCAGCTTGCCCGGTTGGTCGCCCAACAAGGTGGAAGAGTGTTCACAGAGACATAAGCTGCAGATTAGATATTATGCATAATGATAATGCCTTCACAATGCCAATAAACTCGTTTAGAGAGAATTCTTTGAGGAGTAAATGAAAAACCAGCTATCAAGAGCCATAGCAGCCATTGTGGCAATATTGGTGCTATGCTCTCTGGCATCAGTCACACTGGCTCAAAACAATACTGTAACGTACAAATTGTTGGACGACCAGACTGGCGCGGCAGGGTACACATTAAACATTGTGGTTCCCCAAACACTGCTGGAATACTATTCAGAGAAGAATCATGCGATCTATTCTTCTAGCGATTTCTCCAAGTTTGTAACACCCTACTCAGTGAAACCAATCGCTGATAGACTATGGGAAATATATGAAAACGAAGAAGATTTCACGAACGCAGCACTCGCAATTGTCCATCAGATGACGTACATCGAGACCGACATGGGCAGCTACCCGGTGCAAACGCTCCTAGACGCCAAAGGTGATTGCGATATTTTCTCATTTGTGGCAGCATCGATAATTAACGCTGGAGGACTTGAAGTCGTTCTATTTCATTACGAAGAAAAGAAACACATGAACATCGGCGTTCACCTCACAAGCCCTCCTGAGCACGCCCGAAATGAGGTCTACAAGTTCACCTATGAAGAAGAACCTTACTACATAGCCGAATGCACAGGAGGAAATTGGACAACTGGATGGAGAGTCGGAGAGTGCCCTGAAAACCTGAGAACAGCTAAAGCCCAAATACTCACGTTGTCAAATGCGGAACAGATTGCACCAGGGCAGGTTTCTGCAAGCTTCACAAAACTTGAGAACAGCGACCTTTTGATCGAAATTTCGCCTCCCTTCGCTCTTGAGAACAGCGTGGTTACGATTCGAGGAAGCTTGACCCCAAACAAACCCAATGAGAACATCACCATTTATCTCGGAATAAGCGGTCAACCATGGCAAGTTATGGGAAAGGCAACAACAACGCAAGACGGCAGTTTCGAATACACTTGGAAAAGCGAGGTCCCTGGCATGTACGGCATTCGTGCCAGTTGGGCAGGAGACAGATACTACGCAGGTTCAACAAGTCACACGATAAACGCAACGATTCTGCCCCTCTTCTTAAGCCTGCTTGTCGTTGTGGCAATTGCCACGATATTTGTCGGGGCAATAGCAGTAGCCGCTTCAAAACACACGAGCCAAACTAGCTTGGAACCGATAGAGCCGCAACCACCAAGTTTGAATCTGCACCAAAAGCTTATTCTACATTTGGGAGCAGAAGAATAAGCCTAAAGAAAGGCGTCAGAAAGGAAAGCAGAATGCCAGTTGTTTTCATAATCGGAACAGCGGGATCAGGGAAATCGCTCTTTACGGCCTCCTTTAGCGAATGGCTAAAAATGTCAAAGCAAGACGTGGCTGTGGTTAATTTAGACCCTGGTGCGCTCAAGCTGCCGTATTCTCCAGATGTTGATATCCGCAATTATGTGGATGTTGGAGATCTCATGGAGAAGTACGGATTGGGACCAAATGGGGCTATGATTGTGGCTGCTGACTTAATTGCCGACGAAATAGAGAACATTACGAGAGACATTGAAGCAGCAAACGCTGACCTGGTATTGGTGGATACGCCGGGGCAAATGGAACTCTTCGCGTTTCGTGCAAGCGGACCCTACATTGTCGATGAGTTGACAAAAGAGCCCAAGGCTGTGGTCTATATGTTCGACGCCGTCTTCTCAATAAATCCAGTTAATTACGTTTCCAACATGTTCTTGTCTGCGGCTGTCTACAATCGTTTCTTCCAACCGCAAGTGCATGTCTTGTCAAAGTGTGATTTGCTACCGAAGAAGGATGTGGAAAAGATCGCTGATTGGTCAGCGAATCTAAACTCGCTGGAAGACGCAATTAATCAACTTGAAGGAGAAAAACGGCTTTTCAACAGAAACATGGTACATGCGATCAGCAAGCTTGGACTGAGGTTCATGCTGATTCCAATCTCTGGCAAGACAAACCAAGGAATGAACAACTTCAACACGACGCTAGAGCGAATCCTCACTGGTGGAGAGAAGTACACATACTAGTCTAAAGACGCTATTGCTTAGTTGCCACCATTGATTAGAGTCCAGCTTGCGGCGAAAGCCCCGTGTTTGGCGTTAGGCAGAGTCTTTGCTCCCACAATTATGAGAACATCGTTATCCAATGGCTGCATGGAATTTAGAATCTGATTTGCTGAGTGAGGAAACTGGACCTCAAGGTTATCGCTAACTGAATCAATTACTAACCGCTTGTTCTTACATACTATAATGACTGCGCGTTGCGCCCCTGCCACTATTGCTGCGTCCCTTTGTTCAATTCCTGACTTGACCCTGCGTCCACTGTTCCTGATCAGAAAGGCATAATTATGTTCCGTCTTGATTAGGTCGATTGGCCCCATTTCCACACGAGTAGGAAAGTATTCTGTGAAGGTTTTCCATACAGTTCGCCCTTTGCTGGTTAGGCTACAACCCTCTTTCGATGTCTCTATCAAACCACCTTGCCTCAGGCGGGTAATTATCGTGCGGATTGCGCCCTCACCCACGTTCAGCTGCTTTGCTAGTTTGTTCCGCCCTACAGGTTTTTCAGACATTAGTTCGAGCGCGTAAAAAATGTGCGACGTCTTGAATGTAGTGGAAGGACCAGGAGCAGTTTGGTTTGCGATGTTTTCAATAGACTCTTTGAACGTGAAGGTTATCACGCGCCCAAGCTGTATCTTGAATGGCTGACTATTATAATTTGTCGCATGCGAAGAGTTTTCAAGCTCAAGCTGGAAGACGAGGCAGCGCGCGCTCCCTGTATGCTATGACTGATATTTCGACCAGCGCTTTTGGCACAAGTTCTATCCCACCCGTGACACGTGCAGGAAATCTTTGCTCGAAGTATCTTCCGTAGATATTGTTGAATTCGCGGAACTGTTCCATAGACGATAGGTAAACGTAGGAAATGATAACGTCGTTTAGGGTGTAGCGTGCTGCCTGCAGTATTGCTTTTATGTTCTCCATAATTTGGACCGTTTGTTCTGCAACGGTGCCGTCGACAATCTTACCATCTCTCGGATCTATCGCTACTTGACCCGAAACAAAAAGGAACTTGCCCGCTTTCACAGCTTGGCTGTATGGTCCCATTGGTTTTGGCGCTTTTTTCGTGTTTATGAAGTCCTTCATTGGCACCCCTGATTAGCAGATCTGTCTTTCTAGAGGACGGATTAGCATGATAAGTTTTGCCGCTACCCTATTGTTGAAGAAAGAAGCAATTCGCAGAAAGCCTTTTAAGAAAAGTTCAAGGTTATTTACCGATCCGTACAATCTGGAATGAAGGTCGTTTCATGAGAAACCTAAATGGAAGATATTTGTTTACTTCGGAGTCAGTCGGAGAAGGTCATCCGGATAAGGTCGCAGATCAAGTCTCAGACGCCATTTTGGACGCGATTATTTGTAATGATCCGAAGGCGAGAGTTGACGCTGAGACGCTCGTGATGCAAGGAAACGTGGTAGTCACCGGTCAGATTACAACCTCCTGCTATGTATCCATACCTAAGATTGTCAGGAAGACTCTGAAGGATATAGGGTTAGACAACGCGAAAGATGGCCTGGACTGGCAAACTTGCGGAGTTCTGGTTTCCTTCGAGGAGCAATCTCCAGACATCGCTATGGGAGTAAACGAGACTGAGAAACATGAACAGGGTGCTGGAGATCAAGGCATGATGTTTGGCTATGCTACGAACGAAACAAAAGAATTGATGCCGATGCCGATAATGCTAGCACATAAACTTGTCAAGAGATTGGCGGATTGCAGGAAGAGTGGATTACTTCCTTACTTACGACCAGACTGCAAATCTCAGGTTACTGTAGAGTATTGTAAGGGAAAACCAACCAGAGTGACTGCTGTAGTAATTGCGTCTCAACATACAGAAAGAACTGACAGGGAGAAGATGAGAGAAGACATAATCAATCAAGTGATTAAGAACGTGATACCCGCCAACATGCTGGACGACGAGACAACTTACATCGTAAACGGAACGGGCAGGTTTGTCGTTGGTGGAACACTTGCCGACTCCGGATTGACAGGACGCAAAATAATTGTTGATACCTACGGAGGTTTCGGAAGTCATGGCGGAGGATGCTTCTCAGGTAAGGATCCGTCAAAAGTCGACAGATCTGGCTGCTACATGGCTCGCTATATAGCCAAGAACATTGTTGCTGCGGGATTAGCAGACGAATGCGGAGTTCAAATATCATACGCGATAGGAGTGGCCAAGCCAATATCCGTATTCATTAATACAAACGGCACAGGAAAAATGTCCGATGAGGAAATACTCGAACTCGTAAAGAGCAATTTTGACATGCGACCAAAGGCAATCATAGAGCACTTGCAACTCTTAAGACCAATCTACAGAAAAACCGCGGTGTTCGGGCATTTTGGAAGAGATGACCCAGACTTCACGTGGGAAAAGACAGACAAAGTCGAAGAGCTTAGGAAAGCACTCAACAAATAGCGAGTCTCCCAAAAGCTGATCATGGCTTTTTCTGGTTTGGAAAGTCTCTAGAAAATCAAGTTTGCCTAGCCAATTCTCCAGCATAGGATCTCAAAGAAATCGATAAAGGCATCTTGAGCTCAAATGTGCTACCTAAGGAGAAGTTAGCGCAACACGCAGAGTCTGCAGGGCTACCTCGATTAAGCTTTTCCTTTTTCCTCTTTACCAAAATACGTTGTCCATTTGAGTTTGCGGGCGTCTCTGCCAAAGCTAAGTGTGCTCTTCTTGCATTTTCCTGAGCAGAACCAGAGGATCGTTCCGTCATTCTTGACGTACATCATTCCTGTTCCACCTGGGAACTCGTTCCCGCAGAATGCGCATTTTCTGGATTTGGGCATCGCGTTTTCACCTTATGCTAGCTTGCATTACTACCTGGAGATTTTCTTTGCTTCTCGCTCTGTTTCCCTGAGCATCAATATGTCCTGGACTCTAACGGGACCTTTGACGTTTCTGGATATGATACGCCCTTTGTCCTTTCCCTCCAGTATGCGAACTCGGACTTGCGTGATTTCGCCAGTCGTGCCAGTACGCCCAATAATTTGAATAACCTCTGACGGAACAGCGGCTTCCTCGCCTCTCGCGTCCTTACTCATCACTGAGGTCCTCTTTTAACCTGCTCAAGCCGTGTTATAATTTCTTTGATTAACCCTGAAGCGTCGCCTTCCTTAATTATGCATGCTGAAGCACAAGGAACGTCAATGCCCAAAGCGCTGCCAATCTTCTCCTTGTTTGGAACGAACAGGTATGGGATCTTTCGCTCTTCGCACAGAAGTGGCAAATGCGCAACAACTTCCGGCGGATCCACGTCTTCAGCTATCACCACAAGTTTGGCTTGAGCCCGCTCTACGGCTTTGGTGGCCTCATTTGTGCCCTTTCTAACTATGCCTGATTTTGAAGCAATCTGGAGGGCTTCATAGGCTGCGTCGACAATTTCTTTCGGCGCTTCATATTTTACATAGAATGGTTTTGACAT
>CAZWBY010000048.1:3950-9199 GCA_964632825.1 uncultured Candidatus Bathyarchaeia archaeon | reverse complement strand
GACGCTCCCGGCATGAACGCCGCAATCCGAGCTGTCACCAGGATCGCTCACGGCAATAATCTAACTGTGATAGGCTTTGAGAAGGGCTGGGAAGGATTGCTAACGAACGAATATCGTCATTTGACCCCCCGGTCTGTTGGAGGCATCATTCAACTTGGAGGCACAATACTCCATACATCACGAAGCCTCGACTTCAGGAAAGACGAATGCTTAGGGCAAGCAGCTAACAATTTGGCCTCTCTCGGCGTCGAAGGTTTAGTCGTCATAGGCGGTGATGGCTCATTCAGAGGCGCTTTGGACCTTAGCAAGAAAAGCAAGACGCTGATGGTTGGCGTTCCGGCTACCATCGATAATGACGTTTTTGGGACAGACGAGACTATTGGGTTTGACACTGCGGTGAACACTGCGGTCGCAGAAATTGACAAAATCAGAGACACGGCAATTTCTCACGATCGAATCTTCGTGGTCGAAGTCATGGGTAGAAAGAGAGGCTTTCTTGCGGTAACCGTGGGACTCACGGTTGGTGCTGAAATAATCCTTGTCCCCGAGAACAAATGCGAGATGGATCATGTTGTCTCGACCATAAAGGATAACTCCCGCAAAGGCAAAAAAGCGGGAATAATAGTTGCTGCCGAAGGTTGCGGTAACGTAAGCGACATAGCCAAAGAAATCGAAGACAAGACAGGCTCAGAGGTGCGGCTGAGCATCATAGGCTACGCGCAGCGAGGCGGAAGCCCAACAGCAAGAAGCAGACTGCTTGCTAGCCTATTCGCGGAGAAAGCAGTTGACTTGTTATGCAAGGGCAAAGGCAACATGGTGGCGGCTCTTCAAAACGGCGTTGTAACAAGCATAGAACTTGAGAAAGCCTGCTGTGGAACCAAACCGCTGGATTTTGGTCTCATGAAACTAGCAGAGATGCTCGCAACATAATCTATCCTTTTCTCTAAAGAAGCGCCTCATAGATCTTCAGCGTTTCTTCCGCCGCTTTCCTCCAGGTGAAGAACTCCAAGACTCGCTTGCGCCCATTTTCGCCCCAGTTTCTCGCCTTCTCAGGATTGCGTAAGACTTCCTTTATTCCCCATGCGATGTCGGAAGAGTCTTCGCCGTTAATGTGGATGCCATTTTGCTCCGTGCCAGAATTAACGACCTGTTCTCTGAATCCAACTGTTCCCCGTGCGCCTACGACCACTGGTTTTTCCATCGACATGGCCTCCAAGCTGACTATGCCAAATGGTTCATAAACTGAAGGAAACACGCACACGTCTGCTGCTGCGTAATGCAAAATCCTCTCATACTCTGGCACAAAATCGAAACGATAAACGATATTCTCCTTTATGCCCAGACGACCGGCGGTTTCTTCTATATCTCTCTGCTCCTCCCCTTTGCCAAGTATTACCAGTTTGGTGTTAGGGTATTCCCTCAGCACACTCGGCATTGCTACTAACAGATTCCTAACGCTCTTCACCCACGTGAGTCTCCCAACGAAAAGTAGCATATTCCAGTCTGACGGAATATCGTATCTTTCACGTATCATCCTTGCCTCGTCTTCGTCATACCTACACGGGTTGTACTTCTCCGGGTCAACTCCGTTCCAGACAACGCTAATCTTGCTTGCCGGCCATCCATGCCTCACCAAATCCTGCTGCATGGCGTAGCTAACTGTTATTATCTTGTTGGAGCTCTGCGCCATCGCGTTTTCCAGATGGGAAACCACTTCGCTGCCCGCTCCGCCTGCCCTTCCCCATTCAGTACTGTGCGTGTGAAACACAACTGGTGTCTTTGTCTCATTCTTGATAACCAATCCAGCTATGCTGCTGAGCCAGTCATGAACGCAGACGATGTCGAAAGTGTATTTTTCCTTCTTCGTGAGTTCGTTGATAAACTTCGTGGCGCTTAGGATGTTATAAATGAAGATGTCATTGAAGAGTTTGATGTTTGTGCCCCACTTCTTCAAGTCATCGGTTACGAAGAATGGAAAAACATTGCTCGCGTCAGCGATTAGTGGTCTGTGGATTTCAACACCTTTGAAGACGTCCCTGGTCTTCAAGTCCCCTCTGTTTAGTGTGAAAACTGACACATCATGTCCAATTTCGACGAACTCTTGGGTTATGTATTCTGCGTAGGTTCCTAATCCCCCGACGAGTTGGGGCGGGTATTCCCAGACAAAAAACCCAATTCTCATACTGCTCGCCTATCAGCTTGCTTTGTCTGTTCGTTCTAAAGAGCTTTTGTTTCCAACACGCTTTTGGCAACAGTGAGTTGCGTTTGCAGCAAATTTCCCTTTGCATTGAGTTTGTTTTTCAACCTCAGCGGAGAGTTTGGCAAACGAACCTGAATTGTTATTAAAGGAAGATGAATTATGACCTTGCAATGAGCTAACGCGGAATCCGAGAAATCGCAATGACCACCGTCTTGCGTGAAATCGATACTGAACTTCCCCCTAGCTACATGGAAAAACTACTAGATTTCATGCACAAAAAATTCCTAACACCTCAAAGGGAACGTTTTGGCAACATAACCAGAGTAAAATCTGAAACCGGAGCTTACTTATCCTACACAGTCCTTGGCGCTGAGGGCAAGCCGACAGTGCAAGTCGAGATAAGAGCTTCCGCCCCTGTCGAAGTGAAGATAACGCCGCTTGTGGAGCCAGTTACCGACACAATGTTGGAAGAAGCAAAACAGGACGTCGTGATTGCTCTGCAACTGTTCGAGGAAAACGTGCGGAAAACCACTCTGTATTTTGCGTGGCGAGAAGGAGAAGAAATAGTTCCCGAAGCTGCAAACAGAGGCGCCAAATCACTTCAGCGAATTTTCCTTGAAACCCAAGTGATGCTGTTTGTTCTTTTCACCGGGCTGGCTGTCTTCCTCTTCGCAATTATTTCTAACTACTACCCAGACTTGAGTTGGGCGACCCCACTAATTCTTGTCAGCGGGCAACTAATCTTAGTCGTCTTTTCGCCCAAGTTCATCGAGCGAACAGCCGACTGGCACATAACTAAGGACAATCCCACGATCCATGTCCTGAAGTACATTCTGCCCCTCAAGGAAGGCTCTGACTCGGGGAGAACCTATACGTCAGAACAGTTGCTCCAAATCAAGAAGGAGATATATGAAGAGATACTGGTCAAGAATGGCGAAATCGACTGTGAATCAGCGAGCAAGGTTTTTGGGAAATATGGAATAAATTGTCAATCAGAAAACCTCGCGTCCAAGAAAGTGAATGTTTATGAACTTGTCAAAAAGACTGCGGACAAGTTCGGCTATCCAGTGCCCAAAATAATCGTGTCAAACACGATGCTCCCAAACGCAGCTGCCTCTGGGCCCAGTCCAAGTCGAGGCCTTGTTCTCATAACCACGGGTTTGCTGGTTCAGCTTGAAGAAGATGAAATCCAGAGCGTTCTCGGTCACGAATTTGGGCATCTGAAAGGCCGAGATCCGCTATTGCTTTATGGCTTGACATCAGCAGAGTTCTTGTTTAGGTTTTATGTGCTGCTTCCGTTTTTCCAATTCATGCTTGATCCTCTCTTGTTTATTGCCTACTTCTGGCTCGTTATGAGCCTGATCTTCTTCGTAGCGAAGTTCTTCGAAGCAAGATCAGATCTCATTTCGGCGATCGAAATCGGTCAACCCAAAGTGCTAGCAAGTGCACTTGAAAAAATCGGCTTCCAAAGGCTCTTCTACGAGAGAACTCCGTCCTTCCGTCTGCAAGAGTGGATAGGTCTCGATGCACATCCGCCAATATATTTCAGGGTCAATCGTCTTGAGAAACTCCGAGTTCCTGTCAAGATAAAGCATCCCTTGGTTCAGTCGATTCGAGATGTCTTTTCTGGTTTCTTCGCAACAATATAGACCAAGCTCAACCTCACTATTTGCTGAACCTTAGTGATTAAGTTCACATAAGGTCCTTTGGGGCGCTCAGGGCAGGCAATCTGCTCAATATTCTCTGGAAAGGCTTGAGATGCGCAAAAGAAATAAGCGTTCAGGCTGCATACCCATCCTTGACGAGCTAGCTAGGAGACATCTCTCGTGAAATTGCTGTACGTCGTCATTGATGGAATGGGTGACCTTCCGATTGAGGAGTTGGGAAACAAGACTCCGCTAGAAGCGGCTGAAACGCCCAACCTAGACTTTCTAGCCCAAAACGGTCAAACTGGACTAATGTACACGGTTGGCAAAGGCATCGCGCCGGAAAGCGACGTTGCCGTCATCTCACTATTGGGCTACGATCCCTTCAAATACAGCACCGGCAGAGGCGTCATAGAAGCAGTTGGCGCTGGATTACCCTTCAAAAATGGTGATTTAGCGCTTAGATGCAACTTCGCGACTCTGGGAAGAGGAAGGAAAATAATCGACAGACGCGTCGCTAGGACACTCACAACCGAAGAAGCAGCAACCCTCACAAAAGCCGCTAACGACCAGATAAAACTCGAATCCTGCCCCGCCAACTTTGACCTCAAGAACACTCTGGGGCACAGGGCGGTTCTCGTAATTAGGAACAAGAAATGCCCCTTGTCGAGCAACATTACGAATAGTGATCCGGCATATGCAGTTGTGAACGGAATTGGAATAGCAACTCCCGCTGCTGAAATGGTCCTCAAGAAGTGCGTAGCAACCGAGAACTCAGAAGGCGCCAAGACCTCAGCCCAACTCGTGAATGAATTCATTAACAAGACCCATAGACTCTGGGAAAACCATGAGATTAACAAGAAGCGCGCTGCCGACGGAAAACTCAAAGCAAACGTGCTGCTGACGAGAGACGCAGCGCATCTACTGCCTAACTTCTTCAACATCAACGAAAGATACAAAGTCAGCTTCGCGGCGCTCGCAGACATGCAAGCAGAAAGCGGGATAGCCCACCTTGCCGGAATGGCAGCTTCATTACTTCCGCCTCCCTCAGGCAATCTCAAGCAGGACTGCGAAATCAGAGTCAAGAGAATCCTCGAAATACTCCCGAAACATGACTGCTTCTACATTCATTTAAAAGGACCGGATGAACCAGGACACGACGGCGACTGCCGCCGAAAAACTGCAGTAATCTCAGCGATAGACAAATACTTCTTCGGCCAATTGCTGAGCGAAATCAATCTTGAGGACTTCGTGATTTGCGTAACGTCAGACCATGCCACACCCTGCAGCATGAAGGTTCACAGTGATACTGCTGTTCCCGTCCTCATTTCAGGCAACAATATGCAGCGTGACAAGGTCACCAAGTTTTGCGAGAAAGAATGCAAAAAAGGAAGCTTGGGCGT
>CAZWBY010000048.1:2617-3850 GCA_964632825.1 uncultured Candidatus Bathyarchaeia archaeon | reverse complement strand
GTTGCGTTAAGCACTGATTTGAGGACTTGGGTTTGTAATGGGAAGAGAATCGTTTGATGTTGATACAACAGTAATGGATTTAGTCATGAACGACGATGTAACGAAAAAGAAGCAATTGGCCAAAAAGATTCTTGACGTTGCTCACGAAAAGGGAGCGTATCCGTCAAGCATCCATGAATTCTACATGGCTCGCGGCAAGGGCGAATTCAGCGGTTTCACAGTCCCTGCCATAAACTTGAGGAGCATGACCTATGATCTAGCCCGAGCAATATTCAGAGCAGCGGAAAAAAATCGTTCTGGCGTCTTCGTCTTCGAGATTGCCAGGTCTGAAATTGGTTACACAAATCAGCCGCCAATTGAATTCGCAAGCATGGTTGTCGCAGCAGCCATAAAGGAAAGTTATTCCGGACCAATCTTCATCCAAGGCGACCATTTTCAGGTCAACGCCGCCAAGTTTAAAGAGAATCCCGGCAAAGAAATTGAAGCTTTGCAAGCTTTAATCCAAGACGCGATTAGTTCAGGTTTCTATAATATCGATATTGACTCATCAACGCTTGTCGACCCATCTAAGCCTACATTGAAAGAACAACAACTTCTGAACTGTGAGGTCTGCGCAAAGGTTACGCAGTTTATCCGCCGCATTGAACCGAAAGGAATTAAGATTTCGGTGGGCGGAGAGATTGGAGAAATAGGTCGCCAGAATTCGACGCCTGAAGAATTGCGTGCATTTATGGCTGGCTTCGAAAACAAGATAGAAAATCTAATTGGCATAAGCAAGATTTCAGTTCAGACGGGAACAACTCACGGTGGTATTGTCCTGCCTAACGGTTCAATCGCACAGATCAAGCTTGACTTCAATACATTAGAAACGCTTTCCAAAATTGCTCGCAAAGAATTCGGGTTAGCTGGAGCTGTGCAGCATGGAGCATCAACTCTTCCTCCAGAGGCATTCCACAAGTTTGTCGAATGTGAGACTGCCGAAGTTCATCTGGCCACGGATTTCCAGAACATGATCTATGAATCAGAACACTTTCCGGCTGAACTGAAGAACAAAATGTATGAATGGCTAAGAGTCAATGCTGCTGGCGAAGCCAAGCAAGGCGAAACTAAAGAACAATTCCTTTACAAGACCCGGAAAAAAGCGTTGGGTCCCTTCAAGAAAGAAATCATGAGACTACCACAAGAGACGCGGGATGCTATTGCAGCCGAACTCGAAAACAAGTTTGATTTCCT
>CAZWBY010000048.1:0-2517 GCA_964632825.1 uncultured Candidatus Bathyarchaeia archaeon | reverse complement strand
CATTTGTTTCTGAGCTAAGAGACGCGTGGAAAAAGGCTGAAACAGAAAGCAGGAACGGCTAGTTTACAACTCTACAGAAACAACAAAAACAGAGGGAAAAGGCAGTTATGCATTTGAAGGTTTTCACTGACGGCGGCGCTAGGGGTAATCCAGGACCATCAGCGATCGCTTTCCTTGTCATTTCAGACGATGATAAGGTCTTGTACACAAGTACGCTCTTCTTGGGTGATCATACAAATAATCAGGCTGAGTACTGGGCAATAATTACGGCTTTGCAATATGTAGCTTCTCACAGGCCTGAAGAAGTGACTTGCTATCTTGACAGCGAGCTGGTAGTGAAGCAACTTGCCGGTCAGTACGCAGTCAGAAATCCAGAGCTCAGAAGGCTATGGGAAAAGACTCGGGAATTGCGAGGGTCGTTCAAGAAAGTCAATTTTACAAGTGTACCTAGAACCAACGTTTACATTCAGAAAGCCGATACCCTCCTCAACCAAACATTGGATGAGGAAATGAAAAAACACCGTTGCAAGAGTTAGCCACGACGACCGCAGGAAAATCTCAGGTCTTGGTTTGTTTTCGATGCTATAAAACGACTAGATTCCTATTTGTTTTCAGGTCTGTTAGGCTCAATAATCACTTTTAAAGACATATCTGCTTTAGCCATTCGTCTGAATCCTTCAGGGGTCTCATCCAGACTTAACTTGTGGGTTATCATATCTTGAACTCTGATCTCTTTCTTGGAGAGTATTGACAGGGCTTGCTCCAAATCGAGCGGCGCTGCGCCATAGGACGTTCTTATGGTTATTTCGTTCCTCCAGAACTGATTTATCGGTACGGGAATCTTGATTGTTGGCGGTGGCACCGCGAAAAACAGTATCGTTCCTCCTTTGTCTAAACACTCCAACCCAGTAAAGGCCGCTTGGGTAGCACCAGTGCAGACTATGACTTTGTCAGCGAGTCTGTCTTCGTTCATTTCCACAAGCTTTTCAGGAACATTTTCCTTGGCGTCTATTGTGTAATGGGCGCCGAATTCCTTAGCCAATTTCAAGCGATGGGGGTTTATGTCAGCGACTATTATCCGCTTGACATTCCGGAGACTTGCCAGCTTAACGTGAAGCAACCCGGACACTCCAACTCCAAAAATCAGCACCACGTCATCTTCTCTAATCTCAGCCAACCTTTGACCACGAACGACACAGGCTAATGGTTCGATAAATGTTCCCTCATCGAACCCCATGTCCGGAGGCAGCTTGTAAGTGCCTTGCTCAACGTTAATTTTGGGAACTTGAATGTACTGGGAGAACCCACCTGGATAGTAGTTGGTCGCGTGCAGTGTCTCGCATGCCGTATGATGTCCGCTGAGGCAGTAGCGGCATTTGTTACACGGAACATGATGTGAGACAAAGACTCTGTCGCCCGTGCTGAAGCGTTTGACTTTCTTTCCGACTTTCTCGACTATGCCCGTGGCTTCGTGGCCCAAAACCTTCGGCGCCTTAGGCACCCTGTACCATTCGGTCACGTCGCTTCCGCAGATTCCCGAAGCCATCACCTTGAGAAGGATTTCGTCGTCAGCAATTTCCGGTGTAGGTATCTCCTGGATTCTCACGTCTAGATTGTTGTAATATTGGGCAACGCGCATTGATTCACCAGATCTGGCTTAAGTGCTTAGGTTTTTCCTGTCTTTACCTGTTCGAACAAATCGCCAGCTTCTTTCGCTGTGTAATCGTCGTGGATAATGGCTCTGATGGCGCGAATCGCAGCGACTGGATGCTCAGTTTGCCAAATGTTCCTTCCCAAGTTCACGCCTATGGCGCCTTTCTGCATGCCATCGTAGACGAAGTCGAAGACTTCTTGCTGAGTTTCTGTTTTGGGTCCGCCTGCGATGACAACTGGAACGGGGCAACCTTCAACGACTTTCTCGAATTTCTCGGCACAATAGTACGTCTTCACAACTCGTGCTCCAATTTCTGCAGCGACCCTGGCGCATAGAGCGAGGTATCTGGCTTCTCGTTTTTCAAGCTCTCGCCCGACAGCGGTGACCGCCATCACAGGTATGCCGTAGTCCTCACATTCGTCGACGAGCTTTGCCAGGTTAGAGAGGCTCTGGTGTTCATATTTGCTGCCTACAAACACAGACATGGAAACCGCCATAGCGTTCAAACGTATGATTTCTTGGATCGATGTGACAAGGTTTTCGTTGGCTAGGTCCTCGCCCACGACTGTGGCAGCGCCGGAAACTCTCAATATGACAGGCTTTGGCATGGTTGGGTCGATGCAGTTACGCAAGACACCCCGCGTCATCATCAACGCGTCTGCATAGGGCCAAAGCGGTTTTATGGTTTCGCCGGGTTTCTCGAGCATGCGGGTTGGTCCTTGGAAGTATCCGTGGTCAATCGGCAAGAACAATGCTTTGCCGTCTTTCTGGATTAGCTGGGACAGTCTGTTTTTCATTCCCCACTCCATGTTCTAACGCTCCGCTGAGCTTCTTGGTCTCAGAATTAAATAACCTTTCTCTAT
>CAZWBY010000047.1:2090-9280 GCA_964632825.1 uncultured Candidatus Bathyarchaeia archaeon | reverse complement strand
CCTCAATCGCAGCTGTGAAAACCAAGAATTTGGCAGTGAAACCCCCCAGCGGAGGGACACCGGCAAAAGACAAAGCGGCAAAGAGCAAAGCCAGGCTGACAAGGGGCATTTTTCGTCCTAACCCTGAGAAATCTTCCAAAGATCTAAACCCGTAGTGGTTAATTATGCCAACAGCCATGAAAGACAGAGCAGTTGTTATTCCGCCTATCAGGAAGAAGTACAAGTTGCCTTCGATTCCTAAAACGCTAACGCTCGTTATCGCAACCAAGTTGTAGCCGACGTCGGCAACGCAAATGTTTCCTATCAAACGCTTCACATCGTTCTCTATCAAGGCAAAAAGGTTGCCAACGATCATTGTCAACGCTGCCATGACTGCAAGCATGAACCGCCAATCCAGAACCTGCGTTGGCGTTAGTATGAAAATCAAGACTCGAATGAGAACATAGTAGCTCCCTTGGTCTATCAATGCGGACAGAAACGCGGAGGAAGAGGCTGGAGCCGCAGCATAAGCATCAGGCAACCAGAAGTGAAAAGGTACAATCGCAGACTCGATTGCGTAACCAGTTGCTATGAATATGAACGCAAGCACAAGCAAGCGCTTGTCTGCAAGGGTCATCAATGCGTCCTTAACAGCCCAGAAATTAAGTGAGCCAGCTATTCCATACACGAGCGAAAGCCCAAAAACCACGAATGCGGACGCGATGATTATCATGACCAAATACTTCAGCGTGGCGTTTAGAGATTCAGACCTCTTGTGATAAATCATAAGAAAACAGGAACCGGCTGCTGCGGCCTCCCAGAAAATAAACAGAGTCAATAGATCGCCAGAGAAAACAGTGCCAAGCAAGGCCGCTGGAAGAAGTAGCATAATCGCATAATACCTCTCGGAAGGACGTTCATCGGAACGGATGTAGAACAATGCGTAGAGAAAAACGACTGCGCTCACTCCGACAATGATCACTGACATGTAGATCGACACGCTGTCAATCATGAAAGAGCTGGAAAGTGCAGAAAACGGCGTATCGGACAAGGTGATGTTGACCGGTTGAGGCGCTCCAGTGTTATTGTACCTAACGGCAAGGTTACCCACAGAAGCAAAAACTACGGCATAGACGATCACATACCAAAGGAGCGAAAAAAGCGTTCGCCGCCTATTCTTGCGGATAAACCTGAAAAAGACCACAGTCAACAATGAAAAGGATACCAAACTCATTATTGGAAAAGCGATGTCCCAGATGCCAATCAAAGAGGAGCCCTTCTGTCAACCGAAACTCACAGTGCTAATCAAGTTTACGAAAAACGCGGGCCATATGCCCAGCAGGATGACGAAAATAACCAAGATGACCATAGCCAGTTTCATGTAGTTTGGAACATCAACAATCTTCTCGCCTTCAGTAGTGTTCTTTGGTTTTCCCAAGAAGACTTTGGAAACAAAACGTAAGGAATAGGCAAGAGAAAGCACAGTAGCCACAAGCATGAGAGCCGTTGGCAGAACAAAGAAGCCATCAGTCTTTATTATCTCAAAGGCACCCACGAAAATCATGAACTCGCTGATAAAACATGCAAAAGGCGGCGTTCCTGCTATGCTCAAAGCAGCGATCGTTGAGGTCACAGCTGTGAAAGGCATTTTCCCTGCTAAGCCACCCATCTCATTAACGTCTCGTAGCTCAGTCTGGTGCATGACACCTCCAGCCGAAAGGAAGAACAAACCTTTGCTTACGGCATGGTTGAGCAGGTGAAGTACCGTGCCGGTGAGAGCTGCAGTTATTGCCACGACTCCACCAGCGAGCAGGTTCGTTGGGAATAATGAAAGGCCAAACAGGACATATCCCATGTGCGCGATGCTTGAGTAAGCTATGATCCGCTTAATGTCTGTCTCAACTAAGGCTATGAGTGATCCAAAAAAGGCGGAGACTACGCCGAAAATAGTCAGACCGTGCAAAAATGTCACCGCAAAACCGCCGTCGAGGGACAAAACCGCCGGAAAAACAGTGCCCAGAGAAAGGCGAAGAATGGCATACGCGCCTGCGCTGATTATGACGCCGCTCAGCAGCGCAGACATCGTGGCAGGAGCCTCAGAGTGTGCATCGGGAAGCCACATGTGAACCGGAACAACAGCCATCTTTACCCCGAAGCCCGCGGTCAGAGCGACAAGAATCCATCTTAAGAGATCAGGGTTTGCATTCAGAAGCGCTTGCTGAGCTAGGAACATGTCAGTAATGCCGTTTGTGGCCATGTAGATCGAGCCTATACCCAAGAGCACGAAAACGGC
The DNA here is from genome assembly GCA_964632825.1 of uncultured Candidatus Bathyarchaeia archaeon. Classification (GTDB taxonomy): domain Archaea; phylum Thermoproteota; class Bathyarchaeia; order Bathyarchaeales; family Bathycorpusculaceae; genus UBA11855. Next base: position 7,008 of record CAZWBY010000047.1, on the reverse strand, counting down.
ACCAGCATGCGTGAAAATGAAGAACTTAAAAGCTGCACGGTAAGATTCGCGATAACCCCAATTGCCCACTATGAAGTAGGCGGGAACAAGCATAAGTTCCCAGCAGAAATAGAACAGCAACAAGTTCGAAGTAATAAATACACCCACAAGCCCGACCGAAAGTAATGACAAAAGAACATAGTAGACAGGCAGGTTCTTCTTTCCCTCCATGTAGTTTATTGAGAAAACCGCTGCGGCAAAAATCAGAACAAGACTGATTATTGATATTGGGAGACTTATTCCATCCACAAAGAGCGTAAATTCCGCGTTCAATACCGGAATCCAATAGTATTCTTCAACATACCGATGGAACTGGCTATTCATGACCGTGGGAACCGTAGTAAGAATGAGACCAATGTTAACCAACGCAATCGCAGCTACAATGAGCGCGCCCAATTTGGCAGATTTCTTGGCAGCAAAATAGACGAAGGGAACGGCTATCGTTGGAAGGGCGAAGACCAAGAGTAATGCGAAATCCATTTCTTACACTCCAATAGTTGCTATTATCAGTACTAGTATCAATATAAATCCAAGCAAAGCCGCAGCCAAATAATGCTGTAATGAAGACTGCGGCACTTTCTTCATCTTTGATGCTGAAAGCAAAGTTCTGTTTGCCACAATGCTGAGTAATTGGTCAGCCAGTACATCTAGGTATTTATGAACTCCGATGGCAAAGCTTATTACGAAACCCGCTACAAGCTGCGGAAAGACCCCAAATATCGTGTTCTCGAAGAAGCGCACGCCTCCTGAGAAAACTGTGGTTCCTCTCGCTATGACCTTCTCGTAGAGATCATCGAAGAAGTATCCGTGCTTAAGAATTGTCTTCAACGGAGTTTGGCTGTTTCGGATTTTAACCATTGAGGCGTTTTGTCTGTAATACATCAGATAGATCAGTAAGCCTGTGGGCAACAGCAGGGCAAAGAATATCGGGGTTTCGAGGTTAAGGAACGCCCCCAACAAACTCAAGTCGGCTTCGACTCGCATAAAACTGCCTAACAAAGGTTCAGTGAAGCCCCAGACAAGGCACAGCACAGCCAGCGCCGCGGCGGGCAGAAGCATAATTTTTGGAGCTTCGTGAACATGAAGCTTCTCCATATGCTTTGATTTATTGCCCATGAAAATCAACGTGATGAACCGAAGACTGTAGGCAAAAGTCAACATGGTAGTTGCATAGATCATAATTGTCTGGATTATGTTGCCAGATTCAGATATGCTGGTTATCACCAGACCTTTGCTGAAGAACGCTGCGAACGGCGGCAATCCGCTAGTCGTAATAATCATAACCAGGCTCAGTGCGTAAGTTATCGGCATGATCTTCTTGAGACCGCCCATCAAACGCATATCTCGAGTGCCCAACGCATGTATTATCCCTCCTGCCAAGAGAAAGCCGAGCCCCTCAAAGAACGCATGGCTCATCATGTGGAACAAACTCGCAAACCATCCCAATGATGAATCTGCTGAAATTGTGCCCAACGCCGCCATCATGAAGCCGAGCTGACTTATGGTCGAATACGCCAGGACACCCTTGATGTCAGGAGTATACAGCGCCAGCGTTGCACCAATGAAAGCGGTAAGAACCCCGATCCACGCCACCATTGGCAAAAACATGTTGAGTTCAAAGGCAAGTGGCCCAAGAATCAGGACTAACCGCGCAATTAGATAGATGCCTGCCTTCACCATTGTTGCTGCGTGCAGCAAAGCGCTGACTGATGTTGGGGCTTCCATGGCGCTGTATAGCCAAGTATGTAGAGGAAGTTGAGCGGATTTGGCGATGGCACCGCCGAGCGTGAGGAAGGCAATCGCGGCAACGATTGGCAAATCTAGACTGCCAATGTTCGCTATTGTATATCGGAAACTGAAGGACCCTAAACCTGCGTAGATAAGACCGATTGCTGCCAGCAGGGAGATGTCGCCGATTCGGGTCATGAGGAAAACTTTTGTGCCCGCTCGCACTGATTCAGGGCGTTTGTACCAGAATGAGATTAGTGAGTACGAGCATAAGCCAACCATTTCCCAGAAGATGAACATCTGGAGAAAGTTGTCTGAAACAACCAGTCCGATCATTGAGCCTATGAATATCAAGAGGAAGAAGTAGTACCGTGTGAGTCCCTCTTCGCCTTTCATGTATCCCAGCGAATATATCGAGATTACGAGGCCGAAGAATGAAACCAAGACCGTGAATAAGACGCTCAGTGGGTCGATGAAGACTCCAGCAGTGATGGATGAGGAAATCCACGGAACCGACGAGGTTAGGAGACCCTGGGAACTTGAGGCAACTTCCGAAACTAGAGAGAAAGCCAAAATTGTAGTTGCCAAATTTATAATTACGGCGTAGTAGTCTCTTGCCTTTGCGCTGGCTTTGGCGACCAAGGGAACAAAAAGGCTCGATACTAATGGCAGCAGCCAGACAAGCCAAGAAGAGTAGTCAGACAACAATTATGCTTCAACCTCTTGGTCTTCGGTCTTCGGTTTCACTAGTTCGCCAATGTCGCTGGTTCCATATTTCTTTCTAGCCACGACAAGCAGTGCAAGGATAACAGCACTCACGGCAGTGTCTGTTGAGAAGGCTAGAACTAGAAAAGCCTCGCCAACCTGCATACCAGCTAAAGATGATAACATGACAAAGTTCAGAGTAGCCGCAGTCGCTATCAACTCAACCGAGACGAATACTTTGAGCAACTCACGCTTTGTCAGCAAGCCATAGATGCCTACAGAAAGCAAGATCAATGAGAGAATCACAAAATCCATTACGGCTCACCTTTCCTCCTCTTTTCAAAAAGCACAATGCCAATACCTAAAGCGACGCCAAAGACAACAAGACCCTGCAGGACAACGTCACCAGCTCTCAAGTCCCATAAGGCTTCACCAAACGACAGCGATGGAACCGAGTTTGTCGCTTCGAAAACAGATAGAAAAATCGCTGGGAGAGACAACAAAACGCCCGACATAAGCGCAAGAAGAACATTCGTGGGTTTGGGCTTCTTGTCCATCTTGCCGCCAAGCATTTCTCCGGACAAGAACAAAACAGCAAGTGTTCCGATCCCGACAGCAAATTGGAAGACAGCGACAAAAACTGCTCCGCTCACGGCATACAACGCGGAAGTAAAAAGGAAGACGCCAGACAGAGCAACGACAGAGTAAACTGCTTCATCTACGAAGATAGCTAAGCAAGCAGATATTACGAGTCCAAGTGTTAACGTTTCGAGGATCATTTTGGTTCTCCGGTGTTTTTCTGAGAAACCGGCTCTGGGCTCACCACCAAGTCAGATTTGTTGGTAGTAGCAAGCTCGAACATTGCAGAGCTTTTTATGGCATTCCTTGGGCAGCCCTCAGCGCATTGATAGCAGAATATGCAAAGGTCCAAGTGGAACAACGGTCGTCTCTTTCCAGCGACGTCGACCATCTCAATAGCTCGAGCGGGGCAGTCTCTTGAGCATAGACCGCAACTGATGCACAAGCTTATATCAAATACCTGTTTGCCTCTGAAGCCTTCAGGAACTTCGGCTTTCACAAAAGGATACTTCCCAGTTGCTGGCTTGATGAACAAGTGTGAAAACACTTCCTTGATCATCGGGGATATTGCTCGCTTCTTTGTCACTTTCACACCACCAATGGGTAAACCCAAGTCGCCAGCACGGCGGTCAAAATAAGCGAGATCACTGAAAGAGGCGTGAGCAGTCTCCAGTTCGCAGTTACCACTTGATCGATTCGCAGTCGAGCAAAGAGACAAGTTATATATTCCGTTATCACGACGACAGCCAAGAGCTTCAACACGAACCAGAGAGTGTACCAGATCTCTGGCGGACCAAAGAAAACAGGTCCGTACGGACCACCCAAGAACAAAATCACCACGAGGGAAGCGCCGAAAACAATCTGAACATCTCGCGTGAGATGAAGGAAAGCGAGTCTTCCACCGCAATACTCCGTTTCCAGTCCACCAACTACTTCGCTTTCTGCATGGGGAATGTCAAAGGGATCTTTCTCAAGTTCAGCTTGCAGCGTAATAATAAACAAGACAAAAGCCCAAGGAGCAAGAACAAAGAAGGGCAGGTACTGACTCGAAGCTATTTCCGCAATGTTAAGTGAACCCGCGAGGAAAGCCGGCGCCAAGGCAAACATGAACAATGGAATATCGTATCCCAAGAACTGAGTCAAGACTCTTGCGGCGCCAATGGAGCCGTAAGGATTTGCTGAAGCCCATCCTGAAAGGAAAAGCAAGAAATTTGCAACTGTAACCAGCGCTAACACAAAGACCAAGTCGCCCGAGAAGCTCGAGTTTGGTATGGCGCTGTTGCCATCAACCGGCAAGAAAGACATCGCAAAAACTAGCATCGAGAAAGCCGCTATTGGTGCCACCTTGAAGATTTTGCTCTTAGCGTTTCCCGGAACTATATCTTCCTTTGTGAGAAGCTTGATGAAGTCAGCAAGAGGTTGAAGAATCCCAGCTGGTCCAGCAACCGCTGGGCCTACTCGGTTTTGCATTCTAGCTTCGATCTTCCTCTCAACCCAGTCGCAGAAAAGAGTAAGCATTAGGATGAACAGAAAGCCTGGAAAGACGAGCACGCGGAACAAAAACCACAAGTCAAGAGGCATCTGTTTCTCTCATCCTACCTGTCAGTGCATGAAAAACACGGGTCTAGGCTCACAAAGTTCGCCGGAACATCTGCAATGCTGCCCCCGATTGCAGTTTTTAGAAACGCCGGAATATTTGCAAATGTGGGCGTGCGTACCTTAACGCGCTCAGGAAAAGCAGTCCCATTGCCTCGAACGTAGTGCAGCAATTCGCCTCTTGGTGCTTCCACTCGGTTCACTGCCTCTCCCTTCGGGACAGTTCTCGGGACTCGAGTTCTGTACGGACCAGTTGGCAGGTGGTCTAAAG
>CAZWBY010000047.1:0-1990 GCA_964632825.1 uncultured Candidatus Bathyarchaeia archaeon | reverse complement strand
GGGACAGTTCTCGGGACTCGAGTTCTGTACGGACCAGTTGGCAGGTGGTCTAAAGCGTATGTTATTATGTTTATGCTTTCCGTTACTTCGGCTAGACGAACCATGAGCCTCGCGTATGTGTCTCCTTCTTCGCGAGTTATGAGTTGGAATGGGATTTCACCGTAGGCTTCGTATGGTTCATCCTTGCGAATGTCAAACTTGACGCCTGAAGCTCTAGCTACTGGACCAACCACACAGAGTTTTGTCGCGTCCTCTCTGGAAAGCTTGCCAACGCCCCTGGTACGCATCTTCAAAGTTGTTTCGTTATCAAAAAGACTCTGATAGAAGGGCATCTTCTTTGCGAGTTTGGCCAGTTCAACCCTGACTCTTTCGATATCTGTATCTTTGATGTCTCGGCGTACGCCACCCACGGCAATTGACGAGGAAACTACTCGGTTGCCGGTCAGCAGCTCTGTCAAGTCCATTATAGGTTCTCGATCGCGCCACATGTACTGGAACAGAGTTTCATAACCAATTTCCAAGCCCGCATGACCCAGTAGGAGCAAATGGCTGTGAAGTCGGTTAAGCTCAAGGATTATCGTACGAAGATACTTCCCTCTAGATGGAACTTCCGTTCCAAGTATCTTTTCGACCGCCTCCACGAAACATGTTGCGTGACACGAGTTGCAGATGCCACATATTCTCTCGATCAGGTAAACGTCCTGGAGATAAGTCCGCTGCTCGGCTGCCTTCTCCACGCCTCTGTGAACGTAGCCGATTCGTGGCTCGACTTTCCTCACGATTTCCCCGTCAACTTTCACGGAGAACTTTTCAGGTTCCAAAAGGGCAGGATGCTGAGGCCCGATTATTATGTTAATGAGTTTTCCATCAGTCTCTGGTTCGTCTGATGCGTTTTTCTCTTTAGGAGGGGGACTTTTTGGAATGTTATCTAGCTTTGCATCTTTTCTCAACGGGTAGAGATCAAGGGGCCAATCTTCCGGGAGAACAAGTCTTCCCGGGCTGGGGTGACCTTCAACTGTCACTCCGAAAAGGTCTGTTAGTTCTCTTTCGTGGAAATTCGCCCCAGGAATTAGGTCAGTTATGCTTTGAATGAGAGGTTTTGTCTTCGCGACCTCAACTATCACGGTGATCAGGGCTTCGCGAAGGCGTGTGTGGTACATGATCCCGATGTTATCGCCAAGATCTAGGCCCGTTATGGCTGAGATTGCGGCACTCGGTTCGCCTTGAAGTATTGTTTGCATTACCTGTCTGATGAGTTCAGGCTTCGTTTGTATAGACGCTTTTCCGAGATGTCCCGGTTTGATTTGAACATTTTCGCCCATCCTTTCCTGCAGGATTTCTAAGGGTTTTTGTTCACTACTTGGCACTTGGTTTCGCCTCCTTCAACGAGTTAAGCAATTTCACTACTCCATCAATTATAGCTTCAGGCTTTGGTGGGCAGCCTGGAATGTAAGCGTTAACAGGAATTATTTTGTCCACTCCGCCTTCCACAGTGTAGTTGCCTTTGAAAACGCCGCCGGAGCAAGCACATGCGCCAATAGCCACGACGAATTTTGGTTGAGGCATCTGGTCATAAATGCGCTTCAGTCGTTCCGCACACTGCTTTGTTACGCAGCCTGTTGTGAGCAGAACGTCTGCGTGTCTTGGCGAAGGCTCAAGTTTGATCCCGAATCTTTCAACGTCGTACCTAGGTGTTAGAAGAGCGACAACTTCAATGTCGCAACCGTTGCAGGCTCCCGAGTTGAAGTGAAGAACCCATGGAGATTTTAGTCTCGCCCAGGTCACTGCTTTTGCAATGCTCATTGATCTTTGCCCCCCTCGAGGAGTAGCAGACTCGATGCGAGCATCATGAACAGATAAAGCAGAAAGAGTGGCGTGTTTATCCCTTGTGTGAGAAGCGTGGCAAATGCCAAGAGAAGAATAGAGGAATCAAGTATTACAAAATAGATTAGATATCTGGAAAGAGGAACACTGATTTTCAACTTCTGCA
>CAZWBY010000046.1:0-9565 GCA_964632825.1 uncultured Candidatus Bathyarchaeia archaeon | reverse complement strand
GCCCTAGTATCCACCGCCTTCTTAGCGCCCCTCATCGAGGAGTTCTCAAAGATATTTCCATTATTCTATCGCCACGGAGAAACCCAACGCTCAATCTTCAAACTAGCACTGCTTGTCGGTCTAGGATTCGGACTTCTGGAATTCTTCACGTATGTCTTCGTCTTGGGAGCGTACTGGCCGGTCAGGCTATTTGGATTGGTTTTCCATCCGGCAAGCACCTCAATTTCCGCGTACGGAATAGCAACAAAAAGGCCCCTTCCCTTCTTCACAATAGCGGTCGCCTTGCACTTCGCAAACAACTTTATAGCATTGGTGAACCCTTTTCCAGTCAATTTCTCCATAATCATAGTCACACTAACGGGTCTTGCAAGCTGGCGCCTCTATACCAGAACCCGAGAGAAAATCATAGTTTGAGGTCAGGGGAAACTCCTTCTTCATCGTGGAAAGGGTTTTAATTCCGGGCAACCTTTTAAGGCAAGTTCGAAATATACACTGCGAGGACCCAATTTGAAACCAATGGCACTAATTTACTGGCTGCGAGTAATACTAGGCATAATTGCAGGCGCCATTAGCACAGCCATTACCCTAGCCGGAGGAGAACGCGGCCTAAACACCTTCCTTAACGGGGTGACAATAGCCTTGGTCGTGTACCTAGTCTCATTCTATATCATCAAAGCAAAATACGCCAACAAAGTCGAAAAACAGTCAAAGCTTATGACCCAAGGCATCGGGATGTACTTTTTCGCGTGGCTGGTAACTTGGGTGCTTTCGTACACAATAATTCTGGGGCAACCTCTAGCATAGTCGCTTTTTTCACTCTTTGCTGGCTCTGGGAGTGAAATTCGTTATAGTCGCCTGGCTCTTGTCACTTCTCAGAGTCTCAAGCTTCTCTTTCTCGGACACAGCGCCTTTCTCAGCAGGTGCAATAGCGCCTGGAATTTCCAGCCTAGCGAGAACACGCATACAATCAGCCCACGCTGAAAAAAACCCGCGGTCAAAATCCCCATGAAGCCCATTCCGAGAATGATCTATAAACTCTCGCCTGCACGCGTGCAAAGCAACCCTATCGCTAAGATCAAGCTTAGGGAAAAGAGCATAATTATCTCCGTTGCCCCTGCGTGAAAGGAGTATGCCATACAATGCCCGGAAGTACCCTCGGTTCCACTCTGTTTTCTGCATCTTCTGCTTGATTCTCTCCAACTCGCGCTCAGCCTCCGTAAACTGTCGGCCGGCCATGAGCTGGAAGAATCGCGTTACGAGCGCTTGTGGGATTGGCATACTTAACGACCACGGGACTTGGCTGCTTTCTCTTCTTCAGAGACGTCTTCTATGCCGTTCTCCGTGACTTTAAATATTTCCTCTCCTTCCGGCAAGTACGGACTTGAAACCAAGCGGGCAATGCGAACAGGGCCATGCGAAGCCTTGCGAAGATATAGGCGCGTGTGACTCGTATGTCCCACGATGTGACCGCCTATTGGGTGAATAGCATCGCCAAAGAAAACGTCCGGTTTAGCCATAACTTGATTGGTCACTACTGCCACAGCGTTGAAGGCTCTTGCAAGCGCTATTAGTTTGTGCATGTGCTTGTTGAGCCTTTGTTGCCTGGATGCGAGCATCTCTCTTCCTATGTACTCGCTCCTAAAATGCGCAGTCAAAGAATCAACAACAATTAGCTTCACATTGTTCGCTTTTATCACTTCATCAGCGTTCTCCAGCAAGAACATCTGGTGGTCCGAAGTGTACGCCTCCGCATAGATTATGTTCTTAGCAACTTGTTCAGGATCCAAGCCCAAATGCTTGGCCATCTGCACAATCCTCTCCAGCCGGAACGTATTCTCCGTATCAACATACAAGGCGGAGCCATTAAGTCCCCCACGTTCAGGAGGCAACTGCACGTTCACACACAACTGGTGGCAGATCTGGCTCTTGCCGCTTCCATACTCACCGTAGAATTCGGTTATTGTCTGTGTCTCCAGTCCACCGTCAATAATCTTGTCAATGGCTTTGCTGCCGGAAGTTAAACGCAGAACAGTCTGGCGCATCTTAAAGAGCTCGTCAGCTCTCACAAAGCTGATGCCAATAGACGAGCGCGCCGCCTCAATTATCTGGAAAGCTTTCTTCTCACTGACTCCTACAGGTTCTAGTTCGCGGGCGGTCGCCATGGCCAAAGACTCCACGGTGTGGTAGCCAAGCTCGCGCAGTTTCTGCGATGTGGCTGGGCCGACTCCGGGGAGATCTTCTATGAACTCGTACTTCTTCTTGAGCGGTTCCGTTTCGTCCTCTGTTTTCTGAGATTCTGGTTCGTCAGACATGAATATCACTTTTGGAGATAGCAATGAACACGAGGAAGATTGCGCTATGCACTATTTAAAACACACTAAGAATGAGAACGCCGGTTCTCGGGAGAGATATGTTAAAGTGAACAGCTTTCCGCTTGAATTGAGGCGCGCCTGGTCAAGTTATAAGTGCACGTAGCGTTTTATATGAGACTTGACGCGGCGTGGAAAACCTTGAGACTTCGAACGATAGAAGACGTTGCTTTCAATCTAGTCAGGGACGCTGCAATCTTTCTTCCTAAAGACGTCAAGCTGCATCTGAAGATTGCACATCAACGCGAGTCAGACAAGACTGCCAAAGCACAGCTGAAAGCAATGCTTGACAACATTGAACTCGCCGAGAAGCAGCAAGTTCCCCTTTGCCAAGACACCGGATCGGTCACATTCTATGCAAGAATCGGTCCCAAAGTGAGCAACTTAGCCGGAATCGAGGCTGCCCTCACAAATGCCACGCGAAAAGCCACGTCGGTAGTTCCACTTCGCCCCAATGCTGTTGACCCTTTTTCCGAGCTGAACAGCGGCGACAATACTGGACGGTTCATCCCGCGGGTACACTGGGAGCCTTCAAGAGGCGAAGGTTTGGAGCTCACAGTCATGCTCAAAGGCGGAGGCTCCGAAAATGCCACGGCGCTTGGAATGCTGAATCCAAACGAGGGCGTCAAAGGCCTCAAGAAATTCGTAGTCGACTCCGTGATCAGGGCAGGCGCCCAACCGTGCCCCCCAACGATTCTGGGAATAGCAACAGGCGGCGGCGCAGATGTTGCCCTGGAACTGGCGAAGAAAGCACTTCTCAGGCCGCTGGGAACTTCTGCCCAGGAACCGCAAATCGCCAAACTGGAAAAAAAACTGCTTGAAGCAATCAACATGACCGGGATCGGTCCCATGGGTCTCGGTGGAGACACCACAGCTCTGGGTGTTCACGTTGACTATGCGCACAGGCATCCTGCATCTTTTCCTGTGGCTGTGGTCTTCAGCTGCTGGGCCGACAGACACTCCTCAGCTCAAATCAGCAGCAGCGGAAAAGTCAAATACTCATCCAGACGAGCACCGGAGTAGCCTACCCATGACGACACACAGGTTGAAGACTCCCATTTCTGAAGAAGAAATCCGCAAACTCGCGATCAACGATACGCTGTACGTTTCCGGAACGATGGTTACGGCACGTGACAAAGCCCACAACCGAGCACTGCAATTTGCTAGGGAAGGCAAAGCTCTGCCGATTAACCTGGAAGGATTGGCTGTTTTCCACTGTGGTCCCGTAATGCGTAAACAAGACGGCGTCTGGGTTGCAGTCGCAGCTGGACCAACCACTAGCACGCGAATGGAAGCTTGCGAGCCAGATTTTATACGGCACTGCAAGCCACGATTGATTGTTGGTAAGGGCGGCATGGGCGAAAAAACCACCGAAGCCATGGCCAAATACGGCGCTGTATATGGCGCTTTCACCGGGGGCGCCGCAGTTCTTGCAGCCAAAACCGTTAGAAAGGTGGTGGCTGTCGAGTGGCTGGATCTGGGCATGCCTGAAGCCATGTGGGTTCTTGAGGTTGAAAATTTCGGTCCAATGGTTGTGGCGATAGATTCACATAGAAACAACGCCTTCAGGAATGTCGCTGCGAAGGTTGCTTTGAACAGGGAGAAGATTCTTGAAAGGTTCGAGTGACGTCTTGTTTGTTTTTTGATAGTTAGTTTGGATTTTGTTTCATGTTTCCGAAAACTTAATATCAAATCGTAATACTCAATATAATCGTAAGCAGGAGAAATTACTCAATGGCCAGAAACTTCAGAGATAAGGTCGCCCTCTCAGGAATCACAGTCCTAGGCATAGGACTCGCACTACTAGTGGCAACATTTGTTAGCGCTGCACTATTCATGTCAGAAGCACTCCCCATACTCGCTTCCCAAGACCTTGTTCAGACTTTCGGAGAAACCCTGGCACCCCTGATTGCCACATCAATTCGCGTCATGTATCTCGGCGTAATGGGCTGGATAGGCTCACTCGTAACCATTCGAGGCGTAACACTAATAGCAAACGCACCCAAAATCGAGACAAACGAACCTCAAAAACCCCAAGAACTCAAACAAAAGAAATCACAACCTCAAGTCCAACAAACAGAAGAAAAGGCTAAGCCCAAACAGGAAAAACCACACGAAACCAAGCCTGAAGCAAAACCCGGGGAACCCGACCTAGTTGTCATCCCTCCAGAGGAAATGGAGCAGCAAATTCAGCAAACGCAACCCTGAAGGCTCCCTGACTAGGTTCAGAAGGACCCAGAATGAACGTGCCCATTCGAATGCTAGGCATAGCCAATATGATCTTCTGGATAGTCCTAGTAGCATTCATAGCCTCAGCGGGCTACTCAATAAAAGACATCAACTTTAACGCAGGCGAACCCACACTTGCCACAAACGCAAATGGCAATTTGACACTAACTTTTCCACTATACATTGACAACCAAGGCTACTACGGCCTAAAAGCCTTCAACATAACAACCATAGTCTACGGCGACCAGGATGATGAGATTACAAAAACCTCAACCTTCGTGCCAACAATATTCAAGGGACAAACTACCACAATACTGCACAACGTCACGCTCAACATAAAACAGCTTGCCGAAACTAACCCGCAGCTCCTGCTAAACGACAGCAATCTTAACGCCAGAGTTGCAGCTGGATTCGACTTTGCCGAACTTATGCCCGTGCAGCTTTCAACCAACTTCACTTTCCCATGGGGAGCACCATTCCACAACTTGGTGCTGGGGCAACCACAATACTCAATTGTCAGTCGCTCAAACGCGAGAATCACGGTGCCGCTGAGCTTTGAAAACCACGCAGCATTTGGCATAGCCGGAGAAATCTTGGCAAGCATCTATAACGGGCAGGGCGCATTGCTGGCTGAGAGCCAAACGCAACTTTCTGCCCCCGCAGGGTCACCTTTTGCAGGCGACCTGAGTTTCACTTTGCCCGTTGATGCAGCTTCTCAGATTTCCTCAGAAGGCGGACATGTTGAGATTTTGTTCTCTTCGCCGCTTTTCGAATACGGTCCAGTGGTGACTAACCTTGAATGAACAACAAAAAGCAAAACAGGCCAAAATCAAGGACTTTACCTACAGGATCGTCATAGCCGTCCTGAAAGCCACACTCATTTACTTGGTTTACTACACCGTTGCACCGCTTATCACGCCGCTCGCAGCCATGCTTCCTGGCGTAGCCGAAACCATTGAAACATTCATCGCGGTATACATTGTCCTCATGATCATAGGAGACCTTACAGCCGGAACAATCTACAACTGTTTCCTAAACGCTGGTCGCGTTCTTTTCGTGATTTCTTATCTAATCTTCTCCATGGGTGACGGCGTTATCAGCACGAGTTATGAAACCTTCAGCCTGACTATCGATCTCACGATACTTTACATCATTGCCGCCATGCTCAGCATGCTCGGTTTTGCCAGAACGGTGTTGCAGGCAATAAACTTTATGAGCGAGAGAGCGGAGAGCGGGCTTAAGCCATAGCATATCTGAAAGATCTTCAGGTATACCTGTTAGTTCTGCAAACATTTTTAGACAGGCGACAAATCTATGATTCACGGTGAAGAAGAATGGGTTATGGTAGTGCCGGTACACCGCCTTGGGTAGACGAAGAGAAGATCGATGAGGAACGGAAAGAACTCAAAAACGCGAAGAATGAGGCAATACTGAAGGCGCTACAGAAAGAAAATGTCGCCCTGAGGAAAAGGGTAAAGCAGCTTGAAGACGAACTGCAAAGGCTGAAGGGATAACATTTCCTTTTTTTGAGAAAACAGTCGATAGGAAAACGGTCCTAAAGTTTCTTTGTCATCACGTACGCGTCTTCGCCGTCAGAGTAGTATCCGTTTAGGGTTCTACTTATATCAAATCCCAGTTTCTTGTAAAGCTTAATTCCTGCTTCATTTGTCACTCGCACTTCCAGATAGCACTGTTTGGCTTTGTAGTGCCGCATACCCTCGATCGCCGTGTTTACTAACGCTTGAGCGACGCCTTTACGCCTGCTCTTAGGCAACACTGCAATCGAGACTACGTGTCCCTTGCGGATCAAACCGCCCAAACCCATGTTGGACAAGCCCACTTCGACACGATTCATAATATAACCGACAATTTCACCATCTTGCTCTGCGACGATGAAAGCTTCCGGGAACCGCTCGTGGAGATCCATGAAGAAATAGTCCGTGTAGTTCTCAGGCAACGCAGCACGGTTAATATTCATAACGGCTTGAAGATCATCTGGCTTGAACTTGCGGATTTTGAATGTCTGAAGCATCTGTATGCCTTCCTAATGACATTTTCATTCTCAACTTAAACATTGCGTTTGATCTCTCTATACCAGCTATTCTTTTGGCAGCTCATCTTGCTGAACCTTTACCTCAGGCAACACATAATTGCCGTACGGCATTACCCAAACCCTTGCCCCCGAACCCGCAAGCTTGAGCGCTTCAGTTAAAGCATCGTTTACCGCTCTTGCAGTCTTGAGCTTGAAGATGCTTGACGCGTAATACTCAGGCAAAGAAGAAACCAAGATTATCTGGTGATTCTGCAACGCCTTGAGCAGATAATAGGCCTTGTGCCCGCCAAGCGCAAAACCACGCTTGATTTCGCGTTCCACGCTCTTCAAATCCCCAAGCTTAGCCATCCACTCGTAAAAAACCTGATTGCCGTATCCCTCATCACACTCGGCTACAAGAACAACTACGCCGCCGCGCTTGACGATTTCCAGGGCATTATCAAGCGCCTTGTAAGCCTGGTAAAGATTAATGTCGGCTGGGTGACCTCCTGGACTCACAACTACAATATCCGCGCGCCTGTCGACGGCAACACGGTACATTTCATCACAAGCCTTCACCGCTTCACCAAAAGCTTGCTCAAGATCTCCGGCGAAGGCTTTCACGATTTCGCCCTTGCCGTTTGAAATCGTGTTAACGATAAAGTCAACCTTAGCTAGTTTAGCAGCTTCGGTCATATCCTCGTGAACAGGGTTCCCATCAAGAATCCCAGTACGCGCGCTCGCGCTGAGAAGCATCGCATGATTATGCTGTATCGCCTCCATTCCAGCAATAGCCGGCAGGACACTCTTGCGGCCGCCTCCATACCCAGCGTAGTAGTGGAATCCCACGTCACCCAGGAGGATTTTGACATTTGCTTCGGCGAAAACCCGATTTATGCGGACCTTGTTTCCATGCGTTTTGGTGTCGCCGATGCGAACCAGGTCTTCAGCCTTGCAGTCATGGCTAATGGTCTTCAGACGTTTGCAGGCTTCTTCCCCGAGAATTCTTTGTGCTTCTTCAGATGTGACTGCTCGATGGGTTCCGCATCCGAAAATAACCGTGATGTTCTCATCTTTGACGCCTGCTGAGTTGAGTTCAGCTAGAACGGGCAAAATCATGACATCAGTTGGAGCGTGTCTGGAAGCGTCATCCACAACAATCGCGACTTTATCTTCTGGCTTGGCAATTTCACTCAGTTTCTTTGAGCCAATCGGAGCAGAAAGGGCTCTCTCAACTTCACCTCTAGCGTCCTGCGCGCCGGGTAGTTCCTTGGGCATGATCGATCCGAGAAGGTTCCTCGCGGAGATTCTTACGCACACATCGGTGCTTCCATAGGGCAGCCAAACATCCACCATAGTGCCATCAACCATGCTTGTGATAGAAGAGAGATCTCTTCAAGGGTCTATTAAGCCTTATCAACTTCGGCAATTCTGCTCTTCAGAGCGCCCTTTTCATAGCTTCTTGCTTTAGTTCTTTTGGCATAAGCTCTGTCGCGTAGCGCAAAGCTGTCCGAGGCATCGTTTGCCTGTTTTTCATGACATAATTGAAAACTTCTGCCTGATGAATTCTGCTGGCTTCCTTGAGTAACCATCCGTAGCCCTTCTGAACCAAATCATCCTCGTCCGAGAGCAAAGCGTCGCTTATCTCGAAAACCTCAGGCAAAAACTTGCCTTTCTTGGCAGGAACTATGAGTGACACCGCAGCCGCCCTCTTGAGCCAGCGGCTGCTCGATCCTGTCCACCTTTTCAACTGGCTAACTTCCTTCGGGTGCCTTTCAACTAGACCTCCCACGGTGTGATTGCAGAAGCCGTCCAGCTTGGCCCAATTGTCAAGATATTTCTCGATCCATGCTCTGAACAAATCTAAATCTTCAGGCTCAAGCTTCTCAGCTAAGTTAGGCAGCCAGTAAGAAACAACGAAGGCTTCCTCAGTGAACCCCGAACTAAGCAATTCATCGCAGAGAGCGAAAATCTTCTGCTTGCCCAACGACGCGACCTCTTTCCAGTGTTTCTTGGCGATTTTGCCGACTGTAGGGGTTTTCACGCCATAGCATTGTACACTTTCTTTGAAGAATCGCTGAGAACTTCTTCTGGTTTCCTCGTCTGCGTTTGCCAATAATTCGTTCCTAACTCTGGCAACCAAGGGATCCATGTTTTCTAATGATTTACCAGTTCAAAATAATAACATTTGTCCAGCCACAAACAAGCTGGACGCGACCTAGAAGAAAATGGGGAGTCTAGACGTCTTCCATTTGATAAAGATCTAAATCGATCTTCAATGGCTTCTCGGGTCCACAAACCGGATCAAGATCATATAGTTTTCTTGTGACTTTTCCCAACTTACCCACATCCAAATTCAGTTTGACTGGGACCACCTGTTTCTGCTTGAGCGTTGAAGGGGGCGCGGCATCTAAATCGCAGATTACGAATGCGTTATCCTCATGCAACTTCCCGACGCTCACCTGGTCAATCTTTCCCAGTTCTTCAACCTCCAAACTACACTTCAGCGCGGCGTCAACGTGTTCTTGCTTAGTCAACGCCTTTTCGCCTCCAGACTTCGGCACTGATCAAATCTCTGATGGCCACACGGATTGCTTCGGCGCGGTTAGGATAGAAACACTCGGTAACGAGCTGGTCCAAAGCCTTTATGTACGTCTCAGGCAGATATAGCGTGATTAGCTTCATTTCTCTCCCTCGATGATCACAACAACATATACACTTCCATTATACTTGTTATATCATAAGACAAATATGCTGTGATCATGTTCGTACATCAGCTTATAAATTATTCGTTAGGGGGGTTGCAGCTTGCTGTCAAAACTCGAGGCAAGCCACCTGTAGGTTTTTATCCAATGTATCTTATTTAACGTGAAACAATGAACGCGAAACGCGTATTCGTCAAGAGCTACGGCTGCTCAACAAACCAAGCTGACGG
>CAZWBY010000045.1:1356-9928 GCA_964632825.1 uncultured Candidatus Bathyarchaeia archaeon | reverse complement strand
TGGCAAAGAAGGCTGGAGTTGAGAGGTTTGGAATCCAGATGCATGTTGGTTCTGGCGTTCGTGATTTTGCACCCTTCATCCAGGCTCTTGACAAACTACTCGATATTGCGAAGAAAGTGCACAATAGGTTAGGCATTCAGTTCGAATTTGTTGACATGGGCGGTGGTCTTGGTGTTCCTTACAGGCCAGATGACCCGGAGTTGGATCTAGTGCTTTTCGCCGACAAAGTGCTTGCTCTGTTCAAGCTCAGATCAGATGAATATGATCTTGGTGAACCTGTTTTCTGTGTTGAGCCAGGTCGCTACTTGGTTTCTGATGCGTCTGTGCTACTGACGAAAGTCAATACCGTTAAGGTTACGCCTCATAGGCGTTTTGTTGGGGTTGACGCTGGTTTCAATACACTTGTTAGACCCACAATGTATGGTTCTTACCACCACATAGCTGTGGCAAGCAAGCTGGGTTCTCCGGAGACAGAGACCTACAATGTTGTAGGTCCAATCTGCGAATCGGGCGATGCACTTGCAAAAGACAGACAACTGCCAAAGATTGAAGAAGGAGACTTGCTTGCGGTTCTCAATGCTGGCGCCTATGGTTTTTCGATGAGTTCACAGTACAATGCCCGACCAAGGGCTGCCGAGGTAATGATTAAGGAAGGCAAGGCAGTTCTGGTGAGGAAACGGGAAGAACTTCACGACCTCTTGTCGCATCAGATATTGGATGAGTGAGTGAGTTGCGGTTCTGGAAGATGCACGGTTTGGGGAACGATTTCATCGTTGTCGACAATCGCAATGGTGCAATAGGCGACTTGGCAGCTGCGGATTTGGCTCGGCGTTTGTGTGAACGCCGATTTTCTGTTGGCGCAGATGGTTTGCTTCTCCTTTCTAAGTCAGCGGTTGCTGATGCGAGGATGCGTGTTTTCAACGCTGATGGAAGCGAGGCTGAGATGTGTGGGAATGGTGTCAGGTGCTTCGCTAAGTATTGTTACGAAAACAACATCGTTCAAACGAAAGTCATGTCGATTGAGACATTGGCTGGTATCAAGAAGACTTGGCTTACGGTAGCGGCTGGTATCGTTAAGGCTGTGAAAGTTGACATGGGCACTCCCGCTTGGGACAGAAGTGCGATTCCCATGGTGGGCGGTGGAACTTGCGTTGACGAGGACTTGCAGGTTGATAGGCAAGTCTACAAAGTTACTTGCCTTTCTGTGGGTAATCCTCATTGTGTCGTGTTTGTACCTGACATTGATAGTTTTCCTGTTGATGTTGTGGGACCGAACATTGAGACTCACGGCGCCTTTCCATACAAGACAAATGTGGAGTTCGTTCAGGTGCTGGGTAATGAGGAGCTGAAAGTGCGGGTTTGGGAAAGAGGTTGCGGAGAGACTATGGCGTGTGGAACGGGCGCTTGTGCCTCTGTTGCCGCTGCGAAGATGCTCAAGAAGACTGGGGCTAATGTTGTTGTTCATTTGGCTGGGGGCGACCTAAGGGTGGAGATAGCCGAGCGTTTGTTTATGAGGGGTCCCGCGGAGAAAGTTTTCGAGGGAAAGCTATCCTGAAGAGGTTGTTGCAGAATGACCTTTGAACTTGCTAATAGGGTGAAGCGTCTTCCGCCATACTTGTTTGCTGAGATTGAGCGACTGATTAAGGAGAAGAAAGCTCAGGGCGTAGACCTCATCAGCTTGAGCATAGGCGATCCTGACATTCCGCCGCCTCAGTTTGTGATCGATTCGCTTCGGGCTGAAGTTGCTGACCTGAAGAATCACAACTACTCTTTCAGCCAAGGTGAACCTGAGTTTCGCCAGTCAGTGGCCAGTTGGTACAGGAAACGGTTCCATGTTGATTTGAAAGAGGATCAAGTAGTTGCATTGTTAGGTTCCAAGGAGGGATTAGCCAACGTTGCAAGAGCTTTCGTTGATCCCGGCGACAGGGTTCTAGTTCCTGATCCGAGCTACCCTGTTTACGCTAACGGCAGTACAATACTGTGCGATGGTGTTCCAGTTTCGATGCCTCTGCTTGAGGAGAATGGTTTCAAGCCTGACTTGAGTGCACTCGAAGATGTCAAGGCTAAGATGATGTTTCTGAACTACCCCAATAATCCAACGAGCGCTACCGTGGACAGGGCGTTCTTGAAGGAGGTTGTTGACTTTGCGCGGGACAACAACGTGATTCTGTGTTACGACAACGCTTACTCCGAGTTAAGTTACGAGGGGTACAGGGCGCCGAGCATTCTTGAAATTCCTGGGGCTATGGATGTGGCAATCGAGTTTCACTCTTGCTCCAAGACCTTCAACATGACTGGTGACAGAATTGCCTTTGCAGCTGGAAACAAGCAGCTCGTTGGTGGGTTGACCAAGATAAAGTCTCAGATTGACTCTGGTCCGCCTGTCTATATTCAGAAAGTCGCTGCCAGAGCTCTGGGGAGCTATAAGAGTGATGAACAGCCTGATTTTCTTGTGAAGAATAATCGTGTCTACCAGGAGAGGCGCGATATGCTCGTTTCGACTCTACACGATATGGGGTTCGAGTGTGAAAGGTCTAAGGCAACTTTCTATGTTTGGCTCAATTGCAGGGGAGACTCTATAGCATTCGCTTCCAAACTACTAGATGTCGGGGTTGCTGTAACCCCTGGCATTGGTTTTGGGGCGCATGGGGAAGGCTTTGTTCGGATTGCGTTCACTCAGCCCAAAGAGCGTATACAGGAAGCTTGTGAAAGAATCAAGCTTTCACTGGAGAAACATGAACACTAAGAAGCTGTTTTGTCGTGAAAAAGTAAGGGAGGCTGATGCCTCACGAAAGATTTTTGGTTATTTGGCTTGTTTTGCCAATTTCTTCAGTATTGCGGCTTTGGCTATTTCGTAGGCTATGGCGTAGTCGAATAGTCCTTGTGGTTCCATTGTTGCACGTTTGATCATTTCAGTTTCTGTTTTGATTTTGAGTTTGCCTATGGCTAACGCGCCTAATCCGTAGACGCCTGGTTTCATTTCTATGCCGTCGTCATTTGAGCCTAAGCCTTCAACACCTAGCGGTTTGATGGCGTTGATGTCAGCTACGATTTTGCATGTTGGAGACTTGTCTAGATCTGGCTGCGAAAGCAATTGGATTCCGCCTGCGCCTGCTGCTAAGACTATTTCTGCGCTCTTGATTGCTTCGGCTGTTTGTTCAGGTTTAGTTACTTCAACAACTTTAACTCTCGTGGCGCCAACTTCTTGGTTGACTTTGTCAGCGACAGCTTGTCCTTTCGCCATTGTGCGTGATGTTATTGTCACGTTTGCTTTCTCAGCAGCATAGATCCTTGCGGCTGTCTGCCCCACTGGTCCTGTGCCAGCTAGAACTGTGACTTTCTTGCCTTCGAGAGATCCGAAGCCTTTCTCCATTGCCACTCCAAACGTTTTTGCAACGGCTGCTGCGGCTGTTGAGTATCCTCCTCTTGGGTCCACGATTATGCTGGTTCCCCACGGGGCGGATTTCATGGCTTTCTGTGTGGCTTCGACGACTTTTTCAACCATTTCGAAATTGCTTCCGTTTATGAAGATCTTCGTGTGTGCTGCTCCGAGTGGTCCGCGTGGAAAGAGGAGGTCGTAGACGATCTTCGGCGCGTCGTCGCTCGTCACGTTTTCGTACTTGAATATCATGGAGTCTGGAAAAGCATCGATGGCTACTAGCATGTCAAATGGACTGCAGTACTTGTCTGTGTCGAGGAAAACAAAAACTGTTTTGAATTTCGGTTGCTCGGTCAATCTTTTCACCTAACCTGTCTCTGAATACCGTCTAGCCATTTAAGAATTTTCGCTGTTATGTAGCTGTTTTTTCTTTGAAGCGTGTTTTTTGGAATTTGAAACTTCCACGGGTTACCGCAATCGTTTAATAATAAATGACTCAAGTTTAACCATCAACTTGCAGGTGACTAGTAATGTCTCTATCGAGCAATTTGGAAAAACTTTCAAATGCTTCAGGCGTTGTCGGCAGGGAAGAAGAAGTCCGAAACCTGATGGCTAAATTGATGAAACCTCACGCTGACGAAGTCTACGTGGATAAGCTTGAAAATGTTATCGCGGTGAAAAAAGGGAAGAAGAACGCGCCCAAGATCATGCTTGCAGCCCACATGGATGAAATCGGTCTGATGGTTAAGGTCATCAACAAAGAGGGTTTTCTGCAGTTTGCGAAAATGGGTGGAATTGACGATCGAATACTGTTGGCGCAGAAAATAGTTGTCCAGTCATCCAAGGGTCCTGTTCATGGCATAATTGGGTCTAAGCCTCCACATATTCAGAAAGAGGAAGAACGCAAGAAGATCGTGGCGTATGATGAGCTTTTCATTGATATAGGTGCAGGAAGCAAGGAAGATGTTGCGAAGGTGGGCGTCAGAGTTGGCGACCCTGTTGTTTTTGATGAAAAATTCGTCACCATCAGCAAAGACATTGTTATGGGTAAGGCTTTCGATAATCGAATTGGGTGTGCAGTGATGGTTGAGACCCTTAAGCTTCTCAAAGGTAAAGACTGCAATATTTTCGCTGTTGGCACGGTTCAGGAAGAAGTGGGGTTGAGGGGCGCGGGAACAGCTGCGTTTGGTGTTGATCCTGATGTAGGTATAGCTCTTGACGTGACGGTTGCAGGTGATGTTCCAGGTGTTAGAGAGTTTGACACTACCGTCAAGATGGGTAAGGGCCCAGCCTTGACTGTCACTGATTCTGGTTTGATAGCTCACCCGAAGGTTTTGCGGCTTCTGCTTGACACTGCTGAAGAAAACAAGATTGCCTATCAGCTTGAGACTGGTCTGATGGGCACGACTGATGCTGCTCGCATCTCGCTGGCTCGACAGGGTGTTCCAAGTGGCACAGTGTGCGTTCCAGCTCGGTACATACACAGCCCAATCGGGATGATCAGCCTGAAGGATGCTGAGGAGTCAGCGAAGCTCACGGCTGCAGCGGTCTTGAAAATGCAGAAGGTTTTCTAAGAATGCGCCACTAATTGAGAACGAGAAGATGTGATCCATTAGCGGGTCTGAGGATGGAGAAGACAGGCAAATTCGAGTTTCTCGAACACACAGCCGATGTCCTTATCGCTGCTCACGGGCAGAACATGGAGGAAGCGTTTGAAAACGCCGCACTTGCCATGTTTGAGGTGATGACCGACACGAGAAAGATTAGCCCGACCGAAGAAGAGACGGTTGAGGTTGAGGCTGAAGACGAGTATGCGCTTCTCTATAGCTGGCTCGAAGCGTTGCTGGTGAAATTCGAGGTCACTGAAATGGCATATTCTAAGTTCAAAGTCTCCAACCTTGAAGAAACGCCTGATGGCTTTAAGTTGAAAGCCACGGTTTCGGGTGAGAAATTCAACCCTGAAAAACACCCTCAGAAAGTGGGGGTCAAGGCTGTGACCTACCATCGCATGGAGATAATAAAGGAATTCGACAAGGTTACGCTCGAGTTCATCCTTGATATTTAGACAAGCTTGAGTTTCTTTAGGTCCCTAATGATTTCTTTGACGATGTCGTCTGGTGGGGCATCTAGGGTTTCGCAGCGTGCCTCAACGAAGGGTATTTTCTTTTTCTTGAACAGTTTCAGAATTGGCTGTGTCTGTTCCTCGTAGATTTGGATTCTTTTCTTTATCACTTCTTCTGTGTCGTCTGCGCGCTGGTATAGCGGTCCGCCGCATTTGTCACAGACTCCTTCGGTTTTTGGCTTCAGAAAGCGTATGTTGTACACTGCTCCACAGTTTCTGCAGATTCTTCGTGTGGATAGTCGCTCGATGATTATCCAGTCGGGAACTACGAGAAGTATTACTACGTCTATTTTGGCTATTTTTTCCAAGGTCTTTGCTTGGTCGACTGTACGTGGGTAGCCATCCAGTAGGAATCCTTTTCCTTTTGGGAGTCGTTGTTTTAGTACATCGATTGCGATGTCGTTGGGCACTAGTAGTCCTTTTTCGACGTAGCTTTTGACTTTCCTTCCTAGCTCCGTGTCTTTCTTCAAGCTTTCTCGGAAAATGTCGCCCATTGCGATGACTTCTAATCCAAGCTGGGCTTGTAGCCGTGACGAGTAGGTGCCTTTTCCTGCGCCTGGGGCTCCGAAGATGATCGCGTTCATTTGATGATTCTCCTGATTCTTGGTTGAGTAGAGGAGAGGCTTGGGTAATTATGTTTTGCCGTTTTTGTTTGATGGAAACGTTTATGGCAGTTGCTGAATTCTCATTGCGAGTTGTACAACCCGTGGTCCTATATGCATACGGTGCAGATTGGAGAGAATTTGTTTCTCATTGACGTGGAGACAGCCGGGTATCCTGGTCTCTTCGCAGGTTATGTCTTGAGAGGCTTCAAGACTACAATTATCGATCCTGGACCATCCTTGTCGGTTTCCAATTTGCTCTTGGGTCTAAGAGAATTGGGCATACAACCCGAAAGTGCTGCTTATGTTGCGTTGTCTCATGTTCACATTGACCACTCCGGCTGTGCCGGAGCATTGCTCAGATCGCTTCCGAACGCGAAGGTCATTGTTCATCCCCGCGGCGCACCTCATTTGGTCCATCCTGATAAACTGTGGGCTTCGTCTCAGGTGATGCTTGGACAAATTGCTGAAGTCTTCGGCAAGCCGGAGCCAGTTCCTGAAGAGAGGATTATCTCAGCGACGGATGGGATGGAGTTTGAAGTTGGAAGAGGCGTTAGGCTTGAGGCTGTTGAGACGCTTGGCCATGCAGCGCATCACTTAAGCTTCTACGATTCCTCTTCTGGCGTTCTTTTTCCTGGCGATGCCGCAGGCATTTATTTCGAGGATTTTGATGTTGTTGTTCCTACTTCTCCCCCTCCGTTTTATCCGGGTGCCGCTTTGGGTTCTCTGCAGAGGCTCCTGAGTTTCAATCCCAAAACTTTGTGTTACACTCATTTTGGCAAAGCAGATCAAGCTGTTTGTCGCCTGCAGAGTCATGCGCAGCAGATCAGGTTGTGGCTCAGGATCGCGGAAGACGGCATAAAGAAAGGCGAGAGTGTCGATGCTATTCGCGAGAGGATTTTTGCAGAAGACAAGACGGCAAGCAAGGTTGTTTCGTGCTTGAAGTCGCATCCGATCCTCAGGGCGACCGTGTTCGAGAACAGTTGTGATGGTTTTATCGAGTTCGCTCGAAAAAGCGCAACATGATTTCCAGTTGTCGCAAGTGTTTTTATAGTGATATTCGCTTTTTCTGTTGAGGCTTGTGAAAGTGGGCGAGGGTGAAGGTCGTTTAGCGCCTGAGAAGGTTCCTATTGAGAAGGTTGATTCTTGCATTTGGCGCATACCGAAATACAGGTCTGGAATGCGTGTTCCGGGCATGGTTTACGCTAATGAGAGTCTTTTGGAGAAAATGGTGACCGATCGTACTCTCTGGCAATGCGCTAACGTTTCTCACTTGCCTGGGATTCAGAAGTTTGCTGTGACTTTGCCTGATGGGCATGAAGGCTACGGCTTTCCGATAGGCGGCGTTGCTGCAACTGATTATGATGAAGGCGTGATAAGCCCGGGCGGGGTTGGCTATGATATTAACTGTGGGGTTAGGCTTCTATCGAGTAACCTTTCGGAACAGGATGTAAGGCCGAAGCTTGGTCAATTGGCAAGCGCGATTTTTGATAATGTGCCTTCGGGTTTGGGTAGTCGCCGCAAGGATTTCAGCATAAGCAATCGTGACCTGGATAGGCTTGTCGTCGAGGGCGTTCAATGGATTATTGACAAGGGGTTAGGCTGGTCTGGGGACGCGGAGCATTGTGAAGAGCGCGGTCGGATGGAGAATGCTGATCCGAGCAAAGTCTCTTCAACTGCTAGGAGTCGAGGTTTGACGCAGATTGGCACGTTGGGTTCTGGGAATCATTTTCTCGAGATCCAGAAGGTGGATAAGATTTTCAATTCGCGGACCGCCAAGGCTTTTGGGATTTTGCGCGAAGGGCAGGTCATGATCATGATTCATTGTGGTTCACGGGGGTTCGGTCATCAGGTCTGTTCGGACTATTTGCGTGTCATGGAGCATGCTGTTCAGAAATACAAGATCACGCTGCCAGACAGGGAGTTGGCTTGTGCTCCCGGAAACAGTCCTGAAGCGCGGGATTACATTCAAGCGATGGCCTGCGCGGTCAACTACGCATTTGCGAACAGGCAGGCGATCATGCATTGGGTCCGGCAGAGTTTCCAGAAGGTTTTCCAGCAGGATGCTGAAAAGTTCGGGTTGAAGCTTGTCTACGACGTGGCGCACAACATTGCCAAGACTGAGACTCACAAGGTTGACGGTGGCATGAAGAAGGTTTGGGTTCACAGAAAAGGTGCAACTCGGGCTTTTCCGCCCAACCACGTTGCAGTCCCTGAGGATTATCGTTCTGAAGGGCAGCCAGTTCTCATTCCAGGCAGCATGGGAACAAGTTCCTGGGTTCTTGTTGGCGCGGAGAAGGCGATGGAGCATACTTTCGGTTCCACGGCGCACGGTGCTGGACGAATGATGAGCCGTTCCGCTGCTAAGCGGAGGTTTTGGGGCGGCGACATTAAGGCCGCCATGGAGAAGCGTGGTATTTTTGTTCGGGCGGCGAGCACTCAAGTGCTAGCTGAAGAGGCGGATCTTGC
>CAZWBY010000045.1:0-1256 GCA_964632825.1 uncultured Candidatus Bathyarchaeia archaeon | reverse complement strand
GCAGAGTTGGATGTTGCGTCGCCAGGCCAAACTGCTCTAAACTGGTACGTGCCCGCGGCAGTGAAGGCAATATCTCGGATGTATACACCGTTGGCAATTATGTTGAAAGTCGTTTGTTGGTATATGAAGCCTGAACCATCTTTTGACCATTGGAGGGTGATGTTCGGGGGCGAGGTTTTCGGAATCGAAAGGGTCCCGTTCAGTTTGAAGAAGCCTCCAAGGAAGACTGTTGTTGAGTTGGTAGTCAAAGTGAAGGTGGGTGTAGGCAAGGTGCCAAACGCGTAAAGTTTGTTGTCATCTGACCCAACGTAGAGTATGCCCTCGGCGACTGCAGGAGAAGAACGCACCCAATTGCCAGCTTGGTAGCTCCAGATTAACGCTCCAGTGGTAGCATTGAGGGCGTAGAGTTTATTCTGTGAGCCTACGTAGACTTTACCGTCGGCAACAGCCGGGGAAGAATTCACTGGGCTGCCTGTTGTGTAATTCCATAATAATGCGCCTGTCGCTGCATTAAATGCGAAGATTTGTGTGCCACCATTGCCTACGTAGACCACGCCGTTAGCTACAGCAGGCGAAGAGAGTATGCCAACGGTTCCATTGGACCATATGCGTTCGCCGGTTGCAGCATTTAGGCAGTTAATGCTTGCGTCCCATGAGCCCACGTAGACTCTGCCATCTGCAACGGCAGGAGAAGAGGTCACGCTGTTGGCAGTTGGGCAACTCCAAATAAACGCGCCGGTTGCGGCGTTCAAGCAATAGACCTTGTTGTCGCTTGAGCCTATGTATACTTTACCGTCGGCGATGGCAGGTGAAGACGCTATTTCTGCGCCAGTTGTGTAGTTCCATATTAGCGCGCCGTTTGCAGCGTTCAATGCGTAAACCTTCTTATCATAAGAGCCAACATAGACCACGCCGCCAGAAACGGCGGGAGAGGAAGTTACATACCTGCCCGTTGTGTAATTCCATATTAGTGCACCTGTCGCCGCGTTCAAAGCGTAGGTCTTATTGTCATTTGCGCCTACGTAGACAACGCCGTCAACAACAGCAGGAGAAGATTCCACGGTCTCACCTGTTGTGTAGTTCCACACTTGTGCGCCTGTTGAGGCATTCACGGCGTAGACTTTGTGGTCATACGAACCAAAGTAGACTATGCCGTTGACAACTGCAGGGGAAGATCCTACCGAAGCGCCGGTTGTGTAAGTCCATAGAGTCTGGTTTGTGGCTGGCGCCGTTGAACTTGAATACCCGGTATGCAC
>CAZWBY010000044.1:0-10070 GCA_964632825.1 uncultured Candidatus Bathyarchaeia archaeon | reverse complement strand
TTTTCGCTTTAACCCCCCTTCCCGACGACCTGCTTTTCATCCCACTCGGGGTCATGCGGTATGGCATTGTGCGAGCGTTTGTTCCAGCATTGCTTGGCAAGTTTTGTTCCAACTTGATAATCGCCTACGCTGGACGATTCTCGCTAGACATCATAAGAGATATTTTTGGCGTGGAGGGCGAAGGAATATCTCTTCTCATTGGGACAGCTCTGGCTATTGTCTTTCTTATCGTGGTTTTCATAATCATGTTCAAAGTAGACTGGGAAAGACGCGCCGAAAAATTCCTGAAGGAAACGGAAAGACAGGACGGCAGAACCTCTCCAAAAACGGCAGCACACGAAAGAAAATCAAAACTGAGATCGAAGGCAAAATCCAACAGTCATCAAAAAGCTGGGCTTCAGACATGAAGATAATAGCTGACTTGCACATTCACAGCCGCTTCAGTCGGGCATCAAGCGAGCGAATGAACATTGAGGAGATTGCTCGTTTCGCTTGTGTGAAGGGGTTGAACCTTGTTGGAACAGGCGATTTTACGCATCCAAAGTGGCTGATGGAACTGCGCCAGACCCTGGTTCAAGACTCGGATTCGGGACTCTACAGCATTGTCACTAATCAATCATCCAAGATACGCTTCATGCTAACCAGCGAGGTATGCACAATCTTCAACGCTAATAACGAGTCCAA
Source organism: uncultured Candidatus Bathyarchaeia archaeon (assembly GCA_964632825.1). Classification (GTDB taxonomy): domain Archaea; phylum Thermoproteota; class Bathyarchaeia; order Bathyarchaeales; family Bathycorpusculaceae; genus UBA11855. The sequence continues at coordinate 9,386 of CAZWBY010000044.1, read as the reverse complement.
GAAAGTGCACCACGTAATCCTTGCGCCCAATCTGGAAGCAGTGGTTCAGATCAATGATGCCTTAGGGAGATTTGGCGACCTCGGGGCAGATGGCAGACCCTTGCTCAACATAACTGCTGAACAGCTGGTCGAAGAAGTTATGCAGATTTCGGCTGAAAACATGGTTTTCCCGGCACATGCATGGACGCCGTGGTTTAGTGTTTTCGGTGCTTTCAGTGGGTTTGACAGCATTGAAGATTGCTATGGTGGTATGACCAAGCACATAACGGCACTGGAAACAGGACTTTCTTCTGATCCGCCTATGAACTGGCGTTTGACCAAGCTTGACAGATTCACCCTAGTTTCGAACAGTGACTGCCACAGTTTCTGGCCCTGGCGCATTGGAAGGGAGGCAAATGTATTCGAGTTAGGGGAAGTCACCTATCACGAATTAGTTGGGGCGATTCGCCAGGGCGACCCTGCACGTTTCAAGTTCACAATAGAAACGGATCCAGCATACGGAAAATATCACTGGACAGGACATCGAAGCTGCAATGTATCTCTATCGCCAAAGGAAGCAAGAAAATTCGGTAACGTTTGCCCCGTATGCCGGAGAAAATTAACCAAGGGTGTGGAGCAGAGAGTCGAAGAACTCGCAGACCGTTCCGAAGGTTTCAAGCCCAGTGGCAAGCCGGGTTTCATACGATTGCTTCCGCTATCGGAGATTATCGCCACGGTCATGGGCGTGGAGTCACCGTCGACTCAAGCTGTCTGGAAAATCTATAACACACTTATCGAAAAATTCGGCAATGAATATTCAGTCTTGATCGACGCTCCAAAACAAGCCTTAAGCGAGGTTGTAGAACCCCGAATAGCAGATACTATTCTAAGGGTAAGAACAGGAGGCGCGAAAGTCGTTCCAGGGTTTGACGGTGTGTATGGAAGACTGGTCCTTGACGAGCATGAATCAGGCGATGTACCACCCAAGACTCCAAGGCATACAGGAACACAACAATTGAACCTTCAAGATTTCTTATAACAGGTCTAACCTTCGAGGTTCCAAGGTTTTCATTTCTGATTCAAAGTCCTGATTACTTGGTCCGGGCGAATCTGCGCACTGCCAACGGACAGAACAAGAGACAGACAAAACAATTTTAGTCTCAACCCGTTTACTCATATCCAAAATCGCAGAAGGCAGGACGACCACCTTTGAAAGACTTGCTCACCAGAATAAACAATGCTGCCACACAGAAATTCGGGGCCGAATACGCAGAAGCGCGCGCTCAGGACCTTGCCAAGACTATGCTCACGATGAAGGAGGGACGAACAGAAGTTGTCAAACAAGGCATCGAAAACGGCGTAGCCCTACGAGTTCTCATGAACGGAGCATGGGGCTTTGCGTCGGTTGGGTCATTAGAAGAAGATGCTTTGACACGCGCGACCTCTGACGCTTGCAGAATGGCAAAAGCAGCCAGCCTCAGATTGAAAACACCAATAAAGCTTTCCAAGGTCAAAGTCGCGGAAGACAATGTTCACATAAATGGCAGCAAAAAACCCTCCGAGATCCCAATGGAAGAGAAGATAGAGACCGTCGCAGAGATTAACCACAGCGCCCTGTGCTACGACAAGCGCATCAAGAGTTGCACCATAGACTATCTTGATGTGACTGGAACAGACTACTTCGCGAGCAGTGAAGGCGCTTGGATAACACAAGACAAGCTCTATGTCTGGGCAAGAATGGCAGTCACAGCATCGCAAAAGGGCATTCTTACCTCTAGCAGAGAAGAAATCGGTTCAACTGCTGGGCTAGAAGTTTTCGATATCGAGACTCCTACAATTCTAGGAACAAGACTGGCAAAGCGGGCAGTTGAACAACTGGAAGCCAAAACGCCAAAGGGGGGCATTTTCCCAGTTGTGTTAGGTCCCAACGTTGTGGGAGTTTTCGTACATGAGGCTTTTGGGCATCTGGCTGAAGCAGATCTGGCGTTAGCAGGCGGAGTGTTAGCGACCAAACTCGGGAAGAAAATCGGCTCGGACGCCGTCACTTTCTACGACGATGGAACTCTTGTTGGTGCGTTTGGCTCGTTCAAATATGACGATGAGGGTGTCAAAACACAGAAAACACTCCTAGTTGAAAACGGAGTTGTGAAAGGCTTGATGCAAAACCGAGAGACTGCACAGAAGTTCAATACTGAGTCAACAGGGAACGCGAGAGCTGAGGATTTTCGTGTCGAACCAATTATCCGGATGCGCAACACTTTCATGTCCCCACGAGACCAAACGTTTGAGGAACTAGTTGAGGTTGTGAAATCAGGCTACTATTTCAAGAGTTTTAGAGGCGGTCAGGCGAATCTTGACGGTACATTTCAAGTTGGCATCCAAGAGGCGTACGAAATAGTCAACGGTGAAATTGGCGACCCAGTTCGCAACGCATCCATCAGCGGTAATACTCTAGAGACCTTATTCAAAGTGGAAGCAGTAGGAAGGGACTTTGAGCTTTCTCCTGGGCGATGCGGGAAAGGACAGACAGCTTTCGTATGCGATGGCGGTCCCCACATAAGAGTTAAGGAGGTAACAGTCGGTGGCAGCGCTTGAGAGAGAACAATTGTTAAACGTGGCGCAAAAAGCAGTCAACATTGCCTTAGCACGAGGAGCAGCGGAGGCTGAAGCCTACGTCTATGATGGAAAAGGAACAAACGTTGGCATCGAAAGGGGTCAAATCACCAAGAGCAGCAGAATAATCGACCGAGGACTAGGCATCAGAGTTACGGTCAACAGAGCGATAGGATTCGCTTACACAAATGTTATGGATAGAAAAGCGGCTGTGGAAGACACAGCACTCAGGGCGATAGGCATTGCTAGAACAAGCAAGCCAGACACTGATTGGCACGGATTCCCAGAAAAAAATTCGTACGATCAAGTTGAAAACACTTTCGACCGTCGAATAGTGGAACTACGGTCCGAAGACCTTGTCGATACTGCAGCAGTCATGTTGGAAACCGCTTTGAAAGCAAACAAGAAGGTGCTGGCAGTTGAAGGCGGGGCAGGCGCAGCGTATCAATCTGTCGCGATAGCAAACTCGAACGGAATCGCTACATGTGACAGCGGAACCATAATTGAATGCAGCCTGGCGACCGTGGCAAAAGAGGGAACAACTGTGACGCCAGTCTGCTTCGAATTCAATTCAGAAAGAAACTACAACATTGATGCTAATTGGGTGGGAAAGGAAGCTGCACGCCTTGCCTTGTCAGCTTTGAAAACAAAGAGAATTGAGACAAGAAACACAACACTAATTCTGACTCAATTTGCCTTGCAGGAACTGCTACAGTATACCCTGGTCAACGCAGTCAAGGCTGACAGCGTGCAAAGAGAACAATCACCGTTCAAAGATGAGATAGGGAACAAAGTCACCTCAGAGACGGTCACCATCCATGACGATGGCTTGCTTAAGGGCGGACTCCGTACAGCTGTGTCTGACGGAGAAGGATCCCCCAGGCAGAAGACTCTGCTCGTGGAGAGAGGAATCTTGCGCAACTATATCTACGATAATTATGCTGCCAAGAAAGAAGGCAAGGTAAGCACAGGCAACGCGTCAAGAGCTGGATACCTTTCTACACCTGACATTGAACCGACAAACTTTCGAATAATGCCCGGCAATACTGCTCCAGAACAACTCATAAACGAAATGCATGACGGTCTGATAATCTACTATCTGCAAGGAGCACACAGCAGCAACCCTGTTAGCGGTGAGTTTTCGGTTGTGGCGACTCCTGCTTGGAAAATCAAGAAAGGCGAGATTGTACACTGTAGTCGCGGGGTTATGTTAGCAGGCAACATCTTTGAAGTACTTAAGAACGTGAAACTTGTCGCTAATAATGAGAGAAAGATGGGGCAATTAGTCTCTCCATGGCTTCTCGTGGAGAACGTGAGGGTCATTGGAAAATGATGCGCCCAACCATGGAAAAATGTAGAGACCAGCAAAAAGGATGCTTAAGCCCAGAAACTCTTTGAATATTCACCTAGGACACCCTCATAGACTTTCTTTGTCTCTTTCGCTATTTTGCCCCAGTCGAATTCTTCTCTAATCTTCCTGTAACCGTTCCGACTTATTTGAGCACGGAATTTCTCATCCAACAGAACCTTCGTTATCCCCCAAGCCAGACTCTCAGTGTTGTTTGGATACACTTTAACACCGGTGGAATCGTGATCAACTATCTCTGACAACCCGCCGGTATCTGAAACCACAACTGCGCTCTTTGCAGCCATGGCCTCCAAGGCAACTATGCCAAAAGGCTCGAAAAGGGAGGGAACTACAGAGACGTCCGCGCAAGTCTGGAGCCGAGTAAGTTTCTCCTCGTCGAGAAAGCCTGTGAACATGACTTTGTGCTCAAGTCCCATGCTCTTGACTATACTTGCAAGCTGGTCTTTCATGTAGCCGCTGCCGACGATTACGAATTTGGCGTTAACTTTCTCCAGGACACGAGGAATAGCGTTTACGAGTACATGAGCACCCTTCTCGTAAACCAAACGCCCCACAAAGAGAACCAACTTCTCCTCAGGCAATGCAAACTCACGGCGGAATGATTCGCAGTCCTGTTTCCCAGCGGCTTCGTAGATATTCGAGTTCACGCCGTTTGAAACCATGACTAGCTTATCATCTGGCAGACCGAAAGCCCATTTAACATGTTGAACCATGTAGTTGCTGCAGCAAATTACCTTCCACGCTTCGTATGTTAGCCAAGCTTCAGTTTCATGGATCATCTTTTCGGTTGCTGTGTGAATTCCTTCCCGACGTCCTACCTCAGTAGAGTGCATTGTAGCCAAAAGGGGCTTTCTGAAAACATGTTTCAATCCTATGCCTGCAGTAGCAACAAGCCAGTCATGAGCATGGAAGAGGTCAATTTTCCCCGGTAGCCTAGCCGCAAGCGTAGCAGCTTCTTTTTGCATGTTTAGGTTCATAAGGTAGACCCACGTAGCGAAATCTGGAGACGGCGTCTTGTATGAGTCAATCCTGTAAACTTCAACGCCATCAATAGTCTCATGTGCTGGCGCTCCTGGGAAGTCGCACGTCACAACGTAAACTTCTACACCGACTTCAACGAGGCTCTTGGAGAGGAAAAATACGTGTGGGGATATACCACCGATTACTCTTGGGGGGTACTCCCATGAAAGCATCATGACTTTCAGGTTTGATGTCACCTGGTTTTTGTGCCTCCAGCGATTTCAGTGTAGGTTCTCAGGACGTCATTTATCCATCCGCTTGTGTTCGGCGACACGATCCCAATTCTTTCTTTTGGCACCTTGTATATCCGTATAATCTCGTCACGCATCCACTCAGATTTTGCAGTTATCTTCGTCGCTTCGTAGAACCCCAACCATTCAATGCTCTTGATAGCCATGTTGAACGGCGCATCGGCACCGTGAGAGCGGTGATCCTCAAGACTGTCGACCGAGTAGACGAAGGGTATCCCCAGCGCGCTTTTCAACGTCACAGCTGCAGGTATGAAGTGCCAATCATAGACGTCTATCAGATCGACCTTTTTGTTTTGGTAGTAGATGTTTGCCGCTGCGCGTTCAACTTCTTCATTGAGAGTCAAAACCCATGTCAGAACACCAATGTGTGTTCGAACAGGGTTTGCGATTCTGGTTGTTTTTGCCCCGTTAGGTTCTTCAGTGACGCCAGTCAAGTACGGGTGGTATGTTACAACGTAAGTATCAGTCTTGTTCTTCACAAGCTGGGTTGCCAGAGCACTTGTGTATTCTGCAAGTTGTCCAACTATTCGAGGCGGATACTCCCACGTGAAGATAATAACCCGCATCGCGTTTCACTACGTGAACAGAGAACAGACTTTGATTATTCCTCTTGGCGTGACGTAGTAGCGCTTTTTTCCTTCGTTATCAGTGAAAGCCTCGGCGAATCCTTCTGACTTGTGCCTGTCAAGGATGCCTTCAATTTCTCCTTGATCGTGTTGCATGATTCTGGCGACCTCTTCGCTTCGCCTCGCTAGGTCAGCTGCAGTGGCACATAGGTTATGGAGTGTCTGCAGAACTTTTTCTGGAAACGGAAGTTCATCTCTCATTCTTTCTTGTGCCTCAACCCACTTTTGAATATCCGAACATTCGCTTATAAAGACATACGGACTCTTTGACTATAAAAGGCGGGTGGCTTTCTGAACTTGCTTGCTGGAGGTACGAAACCTTGTTTCAGCTACCTTTACCAATGCTTCTCTGAGATTTTCGCCTTCTAGCGTTGAGAGACCTATTCTGGCAAACTGCTGCGATAATGCCTCGTCCTGAAGCGAGTGCTCTGCCCAGGATTGGAAATCGCCCCTGACGTTATGGAACTCTATGGTCTTCGTACCGACCGTTCTGAGAGCCGCAGCAAGCCCCTTTAGGCTCCATGTCATCACGCCGGTAAAATTTTCTGCTCCTGCACTTGTATGGAAAAGGAATGGTTCATTCGCCGTGAGGGTCACGGCTCTCAGCCTGGATTCGAAATCTAGAATCAACGCCTGCGCGACAGCGAACGCATCCATGGGGGTCTCGTAAGGGCTGAAGTAGCTGTGGACTTCTCCAGGTCCTCCTCCTGCAGTAAACATGTAGTAGAGATGGTCGCTTGTTTGGAAGTAACGCCAGAGTTTGAGGAGCTCGGGATCAGCTGATTCCTTCACAATGGGTTCGAGTCTGCGAAGACTGTTGTAATAAGCCCATTGCATCGTATTACCAAGCCATCCGCTTGAGTCTCTTTCAAGGTCTGCCCAGGACACAGTTCCACCTTTCTCTGGAACATCAATCTCGCCTTGGGGAACGTGTTTCTTGAGGACCTCAGAGGGCGTTGACATTTGCAGAGTACCCCACTTAAAGATTTCTTCAGGCAGGTGCTTCAGGAAGTCGTGAATGCCCGTTTCCGGCCAATGATGCTCGCCGAAGGTTTCGTAGTCTGGGAAAATGTTTATGCATTGCCCGGTTGTGCCAGCTAGCCATCTTGCGTATTTATCGGCTGTTAGAGGGTATTCATTCCACCATCTAGAGCTGAAACGAAAACCGACATCATCCGTTAACTTGTAGTTGCGGAGCAGAACCTTGATTTTCCTGCAGCCACGCGGGGTATAGATATAGTTCGGTGACTTTTCGTGGAGTATTTTCTCTACGCCTTCAGTGAAAATGCCTTCGTATCCCATGTCTTCTACTAGTTGGGCTATTGTGTTGTTGTAAAGCAGTTCTGTGTTCTCAAAAACCTTGGGTTCAAAGTCAAGCAAACTCTTGATCTTCGCTTTGTGCAGTCTCACCTGCTCTTTGAATTCCTCTTTCTCAGGGTAGAGACTAGAAATCGAGTGGTAATATGTCTGCTCGAGAAATTCAACACAACTGGTCTTTGCGAGTTGCCTAAAAGACTCCAATAGGTCTTTGTCAAACATCTCGCATTGCTCTAGGAAGACCCCGGATAAGCTGAACGAAAACTTGGCTTTCCTCTTGTCCTTCCGATGCTTATCTATCGCATCCAGAAGAATTTGGTTAGAAGGAAAATAGCATTTTTTGGCAGCTCTATTGAAGATAGCCCTATCAGTTTCGTGATCGAAGTAGTAGTCGAAAAGTTCTTCTTTTCTCAAACGCTTGAAAAGCTTGTTCTCCCAAAACACTTTTCGTCGCAATCTGTGTGGCTGATGCACTTCGAAAACAAACACTATGTCGGTCAGCTTTTTGTCGCCTCGCTTAATAGTATTGAGCTGGCAGGTTTATTTCTAGTTTGCCATAAACCTATCGGAACTAAGATCTGCTTGAAAAAAGAAGATGGGCTGGAAATAGAAGGAAAGTTAGACTTTTTTGGTGTGAACTGCCGTTTCGAGCGCTACTACCCCAGGAAGCTTCTTCCCCATGAGAAACTCGATTAGTGCTCCTCCAGCAGTGCTGATATATCCCACCTTGGCGGACAGACCGTATTCATTTATGGCTGCGATTGTGTTTCCTCCACCTGCCAGCGAGAACGCTTTCGAAGCCGCAATTGCCTCAAAGACTTTTCGAGTGCCATAGTTGAACTGTTTGTTCTCGTAAACCCCCATCGGCCCGCTCAAGACGATAGATTTGGCTTTGCTTATGATATCGGTGTATTTCTTGACCGTCTTGGTGCCCAAGTCGAAAATGCTATACTTGGTTGGTAACTTGTCGACAGGTATTTCTTTGCGTTTTCCATCCACTTCCAAGGCGACATCGTCAGGCATAAGAATTCTTTCCGGGTATTGTTGAATCAGAGTTTTTATTCCAGGTATCAAACCCGTCAGTTCTTTCTTTGCAAGAAAAGCCATATTGCCCTCGCCCAGGTTCACGCCTTTTGCAGCCAGGAACAACTGTGAAGTCACGCCCCCAACGAGCACGTAGTCAGCGATGCCATTACCCAGAACAAACTTGCTGATTTCCAAGGAATCATCAGCTTTCGCTCCGCCCATAACGTAGACACAGGGTTTTTCAGGCTTCTCTAGCGCTCTACTGAGAGACTTCAATTCCCGTTCCATGATACGCCCAGCCGCACTTGGCAAGACAGCTGTGAATCCAACCATCGACACGTGACCACGATGCGCCGCAGCGAAAGCGTCGTTCACGAACAAGTCTGCCAAAGGAGCGAGTTTCTGCACGAGTTCAGTCTTAGCTTGCTGCTCAGGAGCACCGCTTTTTGTTTCGCCATCCCAGCTACGCACATTCTCAAGAACGAGAATTTCGCCGCCTTTCAATCCAGTTATTGCCTTCTTTGCCTTGTCACCAAATACATCATCAACGTACTGCACTGGACATTTCAGAATCTTCCCGAGAATCTCAGCGTGCTGCTTTAGAGGCGTATAGTCCGGGTCACCCTTCCTTCCCTGATGCGCGAGAATAACAGTCTTCGCGCCTTTCTCCGCAAGCTCTTTAATTGTTGACTCAGCATGTGCGCGAATGCGCACGTCACTTGTGACTTTCTTTGTCGTGGGTTCAATCTCGCTGTTGAAGTCAACTCTGACGAGAACGACTTTGTCTTTGACTTTGACATCATCTAGGGTTAGGTACTTTGTCATGCTATTCACTCTCGGTTTGTTGAAAAAAGAAAGATAGGTGTTGGGTTTTTAAGGTTTAAGTTCTGAGCCTTAGAGTCCTGCTTTTTTGCCGACTAGTTCGATTAGTTCGACCATGCGGTTGCTGAAACCCCATTCGTTGTCGTACCATGCGAAGATTTTTACGAAGTTGCTTTTTTCGCCTAGGACCATGGTTAGTTGTGCGTCGAAGACTGCTGAGTAGGTGCTGTGGAGTACGTCGCTTGAGACGATGGGGTCTTCGGTGTATTCGAGTATGCCTTTGAGTGGGCCTTCTGCGGCTTTTTTCATGGCTGTGTTGATTTCTTCTTTGGTGACTTCTTTGCTTAATACTGCGGTTAGGTC
>CAZWBY010000043.1:5086-10162 GCA_964632825.1 uncultured Candidatus Bathyarchaeia archaeon | reverse complement strand
GACCGCCTGAATAGCGTGAAAGGTTTGAGTGGAAAGAAGGCATTCGCGTTTGAAACAAAACTGCGGATGAGGCTAGCCGGCAGCGCTACAGAAAAGATTGAAAAGAAACTGAAAGACATGGGCTTAACCATAGCAAGGCGCAGCGAGTCCGCCTTCGTAAAGGACAGGAAAGGACCACTCGAAGAGAATGCAGAAGGAACGTTCAGGCAAATAGGAGCAGAACTCGCCAAACTGCCCTAGCCTAACTGGACTATATTCTAATACCAACCGAGCAGTTATTCAACGCGCGGGTGTTATTCCTGCTACACTGTTTAGGGCAAACGAACTCTTTTAGGCAACTACTTCGATTGGCGTGGCGTGCATCTCATCCTCAGGGCCATCTATCCTCTTGGCTTCACTCTCTCTAGCAGCCTCAGAACCGAAAAGACCTTTCAACTCGTTTTCTAATCCGCCTATTTGCGCCCTCAAGTGAACAATCTCTCGCTGTTTTTCGCTGTTACTTTTCTCCGTTTTTTGGACGAGCTCTCCAAGCCCTAATCGGTCTTCTAGGCCTCCCAACTGCTCCTGTAGCTGAAGAACCGCTCTTTTTTTCTCTTCATTCCTTTTCCTCGTCTCTTGAACCAACTGTTCAAGAAGGGTTCTTTCCCGCAGGCTCAGCCTTTTCACGTCTTCATCTAGGCAGCGTGCCTCTTCTTCTAGACTCTCTTTCTCTGTAAGCAGGCGCTCAAGATCGCTCTTTTCACAAACTATTGATTGCAGTCCCTTGTTTTCGCGGATTTCCTCTCGAATACCATAAGAGCTGCTAGGAATGCTTAACGACGGCACTGGTGAGTTGTGACCCAGTTCTTCGTCTGTGGCGGCACGGTTTTTCTGGCGATCTTGCTCTAACATCCACAGAAACACGCTTTCGTTCTTGTTGTGCGCCATATTGCCCACCTAAACATATCTTGTGTATCAATATATAATAATCAATATTCCTTCCGCCGATATATTCCTAAAACGGAAACAAGAGTCTGGCGAAATGGAGAACCAGTTCTTCACCAAATATTCCCAGCCAAAACGCTCAAATCTTGACTTAGCAAATTGCTGTCCATTTGAACCAACCGCTACTCATCAAACATCTTCAACATTAGGGAAACAGGCAACTTCTTAAACGCCCGTTTTTCCCAAAATCCAGCACTGTCCGCCGTAACAGGAACGCTCACTGACGGCGCCCCTCTCTTTCTGAGCACCAGAATTGCAGCGTCCAGGAGTTTGCTTCCAACCCCTTTTCCCTGGAACTCAGGATGAACAGAGAGCAAATGTATCATGGCACGTGAGCCATCATAAACTGCCTTGATGAAGCCTACGGGGCGGACATTCTCTTCGGCAACAAGAAACAGGGCAGACGGACAGCGAGACACTCTGATCATCGCCTCTGACCCTTCGACCTCTGGGTAAGCGTATTGCCTGTTCAGCTTCAGAATTGTAACCAAAGTCTCCGCGTCTGATTTCTGAAACTCTCTTATTCGCATAGCATCGCCCCGCCCGCTAGACCATCCAACGGGACCAACAAATCAGCCTCGAAAACGGAATCATCAAAGCGTTCATTTCATTGGTTGCCTTAGGATGGTTTTCAGTTTTTCTGGCGCTGTCTTGCTCGGATTACCGAGGTAAATTTCATGATGTTTGCCGCCTAAAGCGTGCCCGCTTCCAAGGATGAAAGCGTGTACTCTAGCGACCGCTGGTCCTTCAGCAGAGTAGGGCCCGACATGCATGATCTGAGCGGAGAGCCCTTCATGAAAGCTTTCGAACCTTAACTTTGGCAAAGCAGGCAAGTCTTTCTTCTTTCTCACGTGCTCAACGGCTAACTTGACATCGGCAGCGGTAACGTACTTGGGTTGCATGATCATGCTCGTCCATTTCCACTCATCCTTGCGGTCGACACTGAACTTTGCCATGTCGTCAGTCCACCACAAGCCCTCCAAAGGCATGACAGCGTAATCCACGCCTTTGTTCTTTCTAACCATGAACTTGAGCGCGTAAGAAACACCAAACAACGTCTCAATTGAAGCCATGTACTGCTGTGACGCCGGGGCGCCTTCGCCGTCAATGATGAGAAAACTCATGTCTGGAACATCAACAGCAACGACTTCTTTCGACGATGGGCTATATAGATGCTTCAATTCTTTCTTGAGGTCAATTTTATCCATTAAAACCCAACCTTGCTTTGTTCTCCACGATGTTTGCAGTCTACTGAGAGCAATTAAGCACCACTGAGTTAATTGCCTTTCCACAAACGACAGCACCGCGCGTTATGCGTATATACACCTAATTGAGAATAGACATACCATGAAACCAGGTGAAGGCTACGCAGAAAATAGCGCGGCACAAACTCCCTCACAGATACCCGTAGTGGTGACACAAGGCGAAGCCACCGTCAAACGAGCACCAGACCAAGCATGGCTCACCGTCGCCACCGAAACCCGAGATGGAAAAGCAGACAACGCACGCCGAATCAGCGCTGAAAGCATGACAGCCGTGCAAGCCGCACTTCGCGCCACAGGACTTTCCGCCGACGCTATTCAGACAACAGGATACTCGCTTTCACTCGACATGGAATGGAAAAACGGCCGCAGCACCGTCAAAGGCTACATAGTACGAAACCAAATCGAGGTTCGCGTCGACAACCTAGATCAGCTCAGCGATGTAGTCGACGCAGCCAACGCGAACCGCAGCACGACATTGACGATTTCGGGACCACGCTTCGCCCTCAAAAACCAACAAGTAACTGAGACAGAGGCACTGCGACTTGCCGTACAAGCTGCCCTCATGCGTGCCCAGGCAATTGCTTCAGGCGCAGGGCGAATGCTAGGAAGAATCACGCGCATCGAAGAGGAAAACCTCGAGCGCGTACATCGACCGGAATCCTATCTGATGCGAGCTGCAATGACCAAAAGTGACGAAAGCGTTGAGACCCCAATCGCAATAGGCGACATTGAAGCACGAGTCAAAGTCTACCTTACTGCAGAACTACGCTGACGTGACAAGCAGAAAGATAGGCGCGCACAAACAGAACAAACGCATTCACAATGAAGTCGAACGCGCTTTTTGCCTGCGCCCATCAGCGATCCGCAAGAGAGCGTCTTTGATCACGTCACCTGCGAACAGCTCAACTTTTCCACACTTGGGACAAACATAGACATCTAACGGAAGCAAGCTCAGATCAGCATTAGTTGACTCGCCGGAAAGGAATTTGACTTTTCCTCCAGCTCCAATCCTAAAATCAGCAGCAAACGTGAACCGCATCACAGCGCCACACGAACAACACTCAGGTTCTTTCCCGCTCATCTCGGCATCCTCAACAGATCTTAGGTCATCTTCTCAGCCTAAATAAGTAAGTCTTCCTTCAACTTCACGACTCATGTTTTGGTGGTTACGAAGGTATTCTTCTAGCGTGTGTTGCACCGAGGTGGAGACTACCTTGGACTTGCCAGACTCCAGCAGGTCATTGGTTGTCATGTTCAGATTGGCTTCTGAATTCTTGAAGTGATAGCTTTGCACACATATGGTGTACAGTCCCTCGTTTGATACATCTTGATTGTCGACTTTAAGGGATACAAGTTGTCTGCTCACGTTGTCATAGACTGCGTGGACCCTACTGTTTACTTGGTAGCATTCACCTTCTCCATTGCGATTATCCGGACGCATCACGTGGGCAAATATTCTCTTCAGCTTCTCTCCGTTTACTGCATACCTTGTCAGTGTATCATCATAGGGGATGCAGCTTGACAATTCTTTCAGAGTGACTAAGGGTCCCATCTCTTTGATGCGAATGGAGCCACTTCCAACCATCATGACATCGCATTCTGCATTTTCTGCCAATGCATCAGCAATTAGGTTTCCGAGAGAGGTTTCAATCTCCCGTTTCGGATGAGTGTGCTTCGTCGCAAGTTTGCATACAATCGTGTTGTACTTGCGATCCACTGCTTCTTGAAATGAGGCTACGTATTGACCAAGCCGCAGATCTGGCTCAGACAGGTTCTCATCTATGGGAATGAGCTGCCACTTGTAGTCTACAACGCTGTTAGTATCATCATCCACCACAATGTCGAATCGACCAATCTGGTCAGTCCCAACACCTGCTTGGACGATCAACACATTATTCTCAACCGCTGGCTTATCCAAAACCGTGTGCGAATGCCCGCCAACAATCATGTCAACCCCCCATTCAGGCTTCAAAAGCTTCGCCAATTGCACGTCTGAGTCGAAACCAATGTGGGTAAGCAGAATTGTCAGATCAACATCGTCATTCTTGTATGAATTGCAGATCTTTCCAACTTCATTACTAGCTTCCTCGAGAGTTACAAAACTGCTTACGAGCTCATCCCGTTTCAAGGAATCCATGACCTTCTCTGTAATAATACCTATGAACAAAATGCTGAAACCCGCCTTACTCAAGATCAGGTGAGGCCGCATCAAACGCTTGTTATATTTCTTAACATACAGATTCGCATTAACAATTGGAAAATTAGCCATCTTCTCAAGAAACAGAAGATGAGGCAAACCATAGTCAAACTCATGATTGCCAAGAGACACAACATCCGGAGCCAAGTAATTCATTATCTCCATAGTTGAAATACCCTTATACTCCGAGTCAATCAGCGAACCCTGAACCATATCACCAGAGATAAGGTACAACACATTATCTTCCTCACTCCGAACCCTATTGATGTAACCTGAAAGGAGCGCAAGCCCACCAGTGAGTTTCCCCCTTCCTTCCTGGGCTTCCGCCAAAAAGTCACCATGCATATCGTTTGAATGAAGAATAGTAAACTTCTTTGTATTCACTGTATTTCCCTCGCCATCATCCCCATTACCTCTTTTGAACCAGCCAATAAATACCTATCATGACAAACCAAGAGAGGTAACCATGGAAAGAAAGCCAAAACAGCGATCGTTCCCGCGGTCATTCTTGTTGCAGCGACAAGTGCAACAGAGCTCGGATGGTTTCTCAGGTTTCTTCTTTAAACCTCTGCAACCTTTTTTCGCATTCTTTCTGCAGCCAAACCCACCGCTCGAGATACCATTCGTTGC
>CAZWBY010000043.1:3528-4986 GCA_964632825.1 uncultured Candidatus Bathyarchaeia archaeon | reverse complement strand
TGGCAACTCTTGTACTCCAAATAGTCAACGCAAGAGCCGCAATAGAGACCGCAAGGAGCTACAAGTTTCAAATCAGCAGTATTGCCCAAGCCCAGCCCACAACATCAAAGATGTAAGCAACCGCAAATATATAATCCTCAATAGATGAAGAATAGAAAAAGGGTGGGTTTTCAAAAACCCTTACATTTTCTTCGCTGTTTTCTTGTAGGTCTTGTAAGCCTCTGCAGCCTTAGCATCAAGCGGCGTAAGCTCAACTATAACCCATCGCCTAATCAGAACAGTCGTCGTTCCAGCCTTCACTTTCCCTGCGACCTTGTCAGCGACCTGTTTAGCTGTTTTTTCTGTGGCTCCAGCGTTCTTAACAGAAGTTTTCAATTTTTCCTTGTCAAAATCTTCAGAGCGTTTCTTCACTTTTACCAAAGAAATCACCGTAGAGACGTATGTGCGATTTCAATTTAAGACTTTCCAGAATCGTTAGATTGCCAGGCGACGGCTATTTCGATAGTCAAACAGTATTTGTGAAGGGCAAAGTTGATATATTGTAGTGAATATTAACATACAATACAGCGTGGGAGAAACCTGACAGCCAACAGCGAAACCGACCACGGAATACAACCAGTCAGGTTAGGCAAGAAAATCGAGCTCAAATACATACCCTTCTCGGAGCTAGCCATACCCTGGAATGTATGCCTCGACACAACCGCGTCACAGCAACAGAACCGTGACATTCGACGCGCACGCCTCCAAAAATTCGAAGAAAGCAACCCCAAGAAATCCAGAGTCTCAAAAATCCTAAGAAGCGCCGAACTGGAAGCACTGAAACGTTCAATCGCCATGTACGGTTTGCTTAAGCCCTTCGAAGTCGCAGAAATGTACGAACGACTGGATTTCTTCTACGGCAAAGGCAAATACCTAGTTATCGACGGACAACGAAGATACTTCGCCATAAGAGAACTGCTGAAGCTGCCAACCGAGAACGATGAGGGAAGAAGAAAAGACAGCCTCTGGTCAGACAGCAAACACGAAATAATAGAGAAAGGCGAACTGCAGGCCCAAGAACAATTCGACAAACTAACTCTCCGCGACCACGTCCTGGTCCCATGCATAGTCTACCCCTACACAACGCTCCTGCAGATGGCCAGACACAGCGTGGAAGACAGAAGGTTCAGCGAGAAACCCACGAAACAAGACTTTGAACTCATCTACAGAATGTCGGCGGAGGGCATCAGCGACCTCAAATCCGACGATCTCACGGAACTGTTGAAGGCTCGCAAGAAGATCGAGGAAGAAAGGGCGTCAATAGAAAACACACTCCAAGAGATCCGTGCGAGACTAAGGCAACAGCAAAACGAAACCAAAACCGAAGAACAAACCGCTGACGCGTAAAGAACCTCGCCAAACAAAACGCTTTGATTAACCCGAATATTTAGCAACACTTAACAATTCTTTTATTCAAAA
>CAZWBY010000043.1:1609-3428 GCA_964632825.1 uncultured Candidatus Bathyarchaeia archaeon | reverse complement strand
GTGGTCATGTGACCAGAAGAACACAATTGCGTAAAAAATCTGAGGCACCGCTACAGTAGTAACTCCCACTATCAGTTTCTTCACGTCGTTAATTATCGCGGCGATTTTGCCTTTGGCAGCAGCTCCCAGAAAGAGTTTAACTTCGAAAATGCTCGCCGAAGCCACCGCTATTATTATTAAGAAAGGTATGAGAATGGCAGAAGGCGCCGTCAATGGTTTGAAAAGCGACAGAACCGCCAGGGCAAAAGGCACCGGAACATAGGTTAGGGTGGATACAAGCGACTTGGAAACGATTATTCTGCGCGAACTTACCGGCAATGTCTTAGTGTATTCAAGCCCTCTTCCCTCAGCGCTGAGCAACGCCAACGGCAAGAACAACGCAAAGATTGCGCCCATGGACGTGGCGTCAAGCACCATTGCGGTCCTAAGCACACCGAAGTTCGAAATCAACAGAGCTATTATGACAGTCTCCAGCACGGGCAAGGCGAAAAAGAAAGCGGTCGCCGGGTTTTTTGAAGCGACCTTCAGATCTTTCAAAACATAACCCTCCAACGGACTACGAATCTTTACTGAAAAGTCTGCAGCTCTTATGCGCGTGATCTTCACCGCAGCTCCTCTGGAAATGTTTCTCACCGTGGTCAGACTCCACTTGCCGACCAACAACGAAAGCACCGCATACGCCATCAGTGCAGTTGAGGCCAAGAACATCGTTGTCATTGCCAAGCCAGCGTAGGTCAGGTTAGCGACAATGATACCTGTGGAAAATGGATAGACAAGACTCAGCAACATCGACATCTGGTCTATGCCAAGCAATATTTCCTCCAAATTTGGCACGATGTACCATGGTATGCTGAACAGAAAGCCGACGCCGAGAATCAGCAAACCCCACATAAGAATGAAGACCAGTCGCAGCGTAGTGTTCACCTTTGATCGTCCTCCTGTGACTACGTTCTTTTGGAAGATGCTGGAAAACCAAAGCGCGATGCTGACGGCAAACAAACAGTTCATTATTGCAGCCGCAAGCATAACAAGAACCGCGAAAAATGACCCGGTGAAGTAGGCTACGGCTGCACCTTGGGTTAAGACGGAGCCAATCACCATGTAGTCTATCGATCGGATAAAAGAAAACGTGTTAATCAACGAAAAGTCCCTCTGCCCTATCGGGAGCGTTGAAAGCAGCACTGAAGAATCGGCGCTGACAAACGCTGGCAACGTCTGAATCGCGTACAACGCCGTCAACCCAAAAGTAACCGCCAAACTCAACGAAACCGAGCTTGCCAACCCGAAAACCTGTCCAAACAACGGTGACGCAAACGGAACCAGAGCAACCATAACATTGAAAATGGCCACAAGCACCTTGTCGAACCTAGCAATCCTCAGTGCCCTTTTAGTCAGCTCCAAATCATCCTGGCTCTCTTGCCCCTGCTGGCTCTTGCCAAAAGCACCCCACCACATACGACCTTTTTCTTCGGCAAGCGAGCGATAGACCATTTCCCGATAGGCTACGCGGCTAAGACGCCAAGCTTCACCTATCTTCATGCTTGAAAAAAGCCTCACGCAATGTCTTGGTAGTCTGAGCTATTTCGGATTCCTCGTTAGTCAGTTTCAGAAAGACCTCTTCCAGCGAGCCCGTTTGATCTTGCGTTTTCCCTCTGAGCTGATCCAAGGTGCCCTCTGATATGACCTTGCCCTGGTCAATAATGCCGATTCGAGTGCAAACCTGCTCCGCAACTTCCATGATATGAGTTGAGAACAAAACTGCGCCACCTTTCTGCGCATGAAACGAAACCAAATCCTTCACGATGCGACTGCTCTTCGC
>CAZWBY010000043.1:0-1509 GCA_964632825.1 uncultured Candidatus Bathyarchaeia archaeon | reverse complement strand
TTTGGACCCAGCAACCCATAAATCTCTCCCGGCATGATACGCAGATTCAAATCAGTTAACGCTTGAACAGAACCAAACCTTTTGGTGAGCCCCGAAGTCTCAATCAAGGGCTCAGTAGCAAAACCGAACTCTTGCATTCCGTCCGCCTACTGCAGAAGTAACTGTTCAACTTCACGGGCTAATTATGCTTTACTAACTCAAAATCATGACCCCACAGCCAGTAACTTTTTCTACTCGAACACGCATCAACATGGTCACGTGAATCGCATGCCAACAAAATTCGAAGTCTACAAAGACGCAGCAGAAAAATACAGGTTCCGTCTTCGCGCCGGAAACGGAGAAATAATAGCCACAGGCGAAGCATACGAGCAACATGCAAGCTGCCTTAAAGGCATAAAGAGCGTCCAGAAAAACTGCAACTCAGAAGTCGAAGATTTGACTATAGTAGGCGACAGAATATCCAACCCAAAATACCAATTGCTCACAGATGAAAGCGGCAAGTTCAGATTCAACCTCAAAGCCGCGAACGGAGAAATAATCGTCCAAAGCGAGGGCTACGAAACCAAAGACGGATGCATGGACGGAATCGAAGCAGTCAAAAAAAGCTGCGATGCAGAAATTGAAGACCAAACAATCACTGAAACAACAAACGAAAAAGCAACCGAGACACAGCCGTCAGCCAAACCCGCTGCTGAAATGAAAGTATCAGCTGCAATTGAAGCACCAGAAAAAATCGTGTTCGTCGGAAAAAAAATGCCAATGGACTACGTCCTGGCGATAATAACCGGGCTATCAACGAGCAAGGGAATAACCTTGAAAGCCAGAGGACAAGCAATAACCACAGCCGTCGACTCAGCTGAAATAACAAGAAGACGCTTCCTGAAAGACCTGAAGATAAACAAAATCTCCATAGGAACAGAACAAATGCCGCCGCGAGAAGGCGAAACCAAACCCAGAGCGGTCTCAACAATCGAAATAGTGCTCACAAAAGGGTAGCCAAAAACCCCCAAAATTCTTTTTGTTCAACCGTTTCTGACCTGCATAAAGTGAAAGCCAGACGCACTCTAGAAGTCAGGCAGCCTTTGCCAAACACGTCAAGTTCCAATCGACGCGCATATATTTTAATTAAAGAAACACCGTAATAAACCACGTTGAGCGCCAAATGACTGAGGACAAGACAAAAAAGCACGTCGACAAATGCTACAACTGCAGCAGCCCAACAGACCTGTTTGAGATGGATCTCCAGAAGCAAAAAAAGGTAATGTTCTGCCGCAGCTGCGGCCTATTTCACTACTATAAGAAAGACTTCTTTGGGAACTGGCAACTCAGAAAAGTCTCAAAAACCCCCGAGATAACGTACGACAAATGAGGTCAAGAGACCTTATTCGAACAAAGACCGAGTCGTCAAGAAAACCTTTAAAGCAATACTGCTTAAACAGTGCCGAATAAGGTCCAACCATGCCCAACGCGATAAAACTGCTCGCAAAAATATCCAGATCTGAATTCTTG
>CAZWBY010000042.1:0-10283 GCA_964632825.1 uncultured Candidatus Bathyarchaeia archaeon | reverse complement strand
GGCTGGAGCGTTCGACTGATAATCGAAAGGTCGCCGGTTCAAATCCGGCTCGGCCCACCATGAACATTTGTGGATTCCCGGCAGTCAGTCTCTACCTGAAGCAGATAGGTGCCAGTTGTCATCAGATAGATGTGCCATCGAACTGAACACGCGACTGATTAAATAGGTCCAATTGGCTAGTATTAACTGCTGGCAAACTATCGCGAGGCGGTTGATGTAAAAGATGCCTGTTGACCGACTTCTAGAGAAAGCTCGCAAGCTTGTAGATAGCCGCAGGGTTGAATTTCTGGGCAATGGCGTTTACAATGTCGTTGGTGACCATGGAACCTATGCTGTTGCCGAAGATCACACTGGTAAGCTCAGCTGCAACTGTCTTGGCTTTCTGCAAAAGAGACGATGCTCACACGCAGTTGCAGTTACCCTAATGCGCGGGGGAAGATTTAGGAGCCACGCTGAATCTAAACGTGGTTGAAATCTCATACGCCTTCATTGACTCTTCGAGTGCCTGACACGGGTTTTTTTACTCTGCCTTCTCGCCGATGCCTGGCGTAGCACGCCTTACAGTATATGGGTCTGTGCGGGTCAGGTTTGAACGGTACCTCACACTCATTTCCACATTCACTGCAGATCGCCATGTGTCTTGTTGCATCTTCTGTTTCACCATCTTGAGTGAGCTTGAACAAACGGTAGCGCTTCAATCGAGGCCATCCCGTTTTTGCAAAACGCATCCTATCTGAGTTGGCTTTAAGCCAACGCATCATGTGGAAGAAGCTCTTGGCCCGTTTCTCCTCCCGTTCTACCAATGGCTCATAGCCTATGTTCCTTATCTCATCAAGGTAGGCAATCTCCGTAAGACGTTGCGCTTCTCCAGTAACGCGAATTCGTTTGATACGTTCATCCCCGTGAGCTTTCCGTAGTTCAGCCGCGGCATCGTCGAAAATGTAGCCTTGGCAAAGGTGTACTTCTTCTTCAGGTTTAAGGTTTAGTGCCTTAGTGAGGCTTATCGTAATCCGTGCGGATTCGGTTAGATATCCTTTTTCGCAATAGAGGCTTGGCTGGAAGAATTTCACGTCAATGAGATCATACTTGAATTCCGCGGTTTCTACCCGGAATACACCGATGACTACGCCGAAAAGAAGGTCTCCGCTGCCTGCGTCGTCAACGATGATAGTCACTGATCAGCTCCGCCTCTCTGCTTCAATTCGATGTTCGGGCGTCTATAAAAACAGTCCGCACACAGCTATTGAGTCTGAATCTGGATCTTTGGTTAGCAAAGCTTTTTCTGCTACTTCCGTTATACTGTATATTCAGGGTGCAGTCTTGCGAGTCAAGACACAGAATTCAAGGCGAAACAGGGTATTTGTGGTTCTCCTTATGCCAGCAGTCATTTTTCTATGGATTGTTGGTTGGAGTCTGTACTGGATTGGTCATCAGCGAGATGACAAACGAGCGCCAATCTCGAAACCCTCAGGGAACAATGTTCACCTTAAGGTCATACCGTTTGAAGAGAAACCGGAAATAACCGCATAGTTTTTTGTAGTCTCTTCTTATTTTGGCGTTTTCATCTGGAGATGCCCCATTTCTAGAGTTCTGGTCGTGCTCCTTGGGCTTTCAGGCGAGAAGGTTTAAAAATATGACAATTGTAATACACTTGTGGATAACAATACTCGGGGAAAAAGCATGAACAAACATCTTCTCCTAACCTCCATTTTTATATTGCTTGCAGGTTTTCTGCTGCTAGCTCCCATAGAGAACGTTGCAGCTCAAGATGATTGGGCTCTGCAGGTAAGCAACCTCTCGGGAAACTCGGTTATACTTAACTATGATGAACTGTTGGCTATGCCAAAAACAATCGTGCCTGGTGATCTCTCATGTTATGGTATCTTGCTTACTAGCGCAAACTGGGGCGGAGTAGAACTCGAAACCTTGCTTAGTGAAGTCGGGATTGACCAGCAAGCACTGTCTGTTGAATTCACCGCTCAAGATGGGTACATGGTGGCTCTTCCCTTAGAGCGGGCCATTCAGTCGGACGTTGTGGTAGCTTACGAGAGAGAAGGTGAGCCTCTGTCCGAAAAGTTACGGCTGGTTGTGCCAGGAGCAAACGGTAATGTTTGGATAGCGATGATAACATCAATAACTCTGAGCACTTTAATGTCGCAAATCGAAGGTCAATCCGGTCTCAGTCCTTTGGATAGAATTCTTTCGTTGGTTTCATTAGACGTGCAGAATTCAACCCAGAATGCAGGAGAAATTGTTAAACTACCACAAACAGTCGATGAGCCTGCGAATGAAACTGCAACTCGCCCGAAAACACCTCAAGGAATTGACACGACCCCTTCGCAACAACAGGAACCTCAAGAGGCTCAGCGTTCTGGTGTCCAAGCAGAAATCGTGTACAGCATGACGTTTGTGGTAATTGCAGTAGCTTTGGCAGCGGCGGGCTACTTGATTTTTAGACGCGGTAGGGTTGCTTAGATCTAGTTACTTAGGAAAAATTTATGCTCTTTTCTTTCTTCCTGAAATAAAGTCCTTTCCCAGAAAAACCTTTGATTTCAGTTATTTGTTTTTGACAATTTTGTGTATTTTAACGTTGTTTCTAACGAGCGTTTGCGATCGTATTGCAGCATTGTTGTGGGATGAGTTTATATATACGCTAAATATAGCGTATCGGATTATCTGTTAACACTATGTTTGCTGGAGAAACTTGGGAAAGGAGAAACCTCTTGAAGTGTCCATATTGCAGCTCTGAAGATTTCAAAACGCTTGAAACGCGTGATTCACTAGAGAATACCACGCGTCGCCGAAAGGAATGCAACAAGTGTGGCAAACGCTTCACAACCTACGAGTACGTGGAGACGGTTGAGCTTATGGTGCGAAAGAAAGATGGCAAGCTCGAACGTTTTGATGTGAACAAGATATTGCGGGGATTGCAGACGGCCTGTGAAAAGCGGCCTGTAACTATGGACCAGATACGTGAGTTGGCGGACCATGTTAGACAAGATTTGATGCTGATGGACAAAGGAGAAGTCACAAGCCAGGAGATTGGTGATCTAGTGATGAAGTACTTGAAGACTGTTGATCGTATAGCTTACATTCGTTTCGCTTCTGTCTACCGCAAGTTTGAGGAGCCTGAGGATTTTCGGCGATTGTTACTTGAGGTGAAAAAATGAATTTCGTAAGAAAGCGTGATGGTAAACTAGAACCCTTTGATCAAGAACGCATTACAGCGGCTATCTTGAAAGCAGCCAAAGCTGTTGGAGGCAGAGATCGTGAACAAGCCAAGCGCATAAGCGACCAAGTGGTAGCTGAACTCAGAGCTCGTTTTGGTGACGATGGCTGTCCTACAGTTGAGGAAATCCAAGACATAGTTGAGAAAATGCTTATCGAGAATGGTCACGCTCAGACTGCTAAAGCGTACATTCTGTACAGAAAGCAACATCAGGATATGCGCGAGCTCGCCGCTCTTATGAGTAGCGCTGATCTCGTTGATCAGTACTTGGAGATTGAAGATTGGCGGGTTAAAGAGAACAGTAACATGAGTTACTCGCTCCAGGGATTGAACAACTATCTGTCGTCTACCGTGATAGCCAAGTACTGGATAAGCAGGATCTACCCCACAAACATCGCAGAGTCGCATTTTGCTGGCGAAATTCACATTCACGATCTCGGAGTATTGGGACCCTACTGCGTAGGCTGGGACTTGATGGATCTTCTGCTTTCCGGGTTTGGTGGTGTCTCAGGCAAGATTGAGAGTAAGCCAGCCAAGCATTTCCGAACAGCTCTTGGTCAGATTGTTAACTTCTTCTATACTCTCCAGGGTGAGGCTGCTGGAGCGCAGGCCTTCAGCAATTTTGATACTTACTTGGCACCGTTTATACGGTATGATCATTTGAGCCAGAAAGACGTTGAGCAGGCGATGCAAGAGTTCTTCTTCAACATGAACGTTCCGACTAGGGTGGGTTTCCAGACTCCATTCACAAATCTCACTCTGGATCTAGAGGTTCCAAGTTTCATGAAGGATGAAGGGGTCCTATACAATGGGAAGATAACTTCGGACACTTATGGCGATTTTGCGGACGAGATGGACGTATTCAACCTTGCCTTCGCAGAAGTAATGAGTCAGGGCGACTCGAAGGATCGAGTTTTCACTTTTCCGATACCGACCTATAATGTTACAAAGGATTTCAAGTGGGATTCTGAGGTTTCAAAAGCTATCTTCGAGGTTACGGCGAAGTATGGTGTACCTTACTTCTCAAACTTTATCAACAGTGACATGAAGCCAGAGGATGTGCGCAGCATGTGCTGCCGCCTGCGAATAGACAATCGGGAGTTACGGAAACGAGGAGGCGGCTTCTTCGGCGCCAACCCGCTGACCGGTTCAATAGGCGTTGTCACGTTGAATATGCCACGGATAGGTTACCTAAGCAAGGATGAGGATGAGTTCTTCGAGCGTCTGGAAAACATTATGCAAGTTGCAAAGGATAGTCTGGAGATAAAGCGCAAAGTGCTTGAGGCTTTCACAGAGAATGGTCTATACCCATATTCACGGCGTTATCTGCGCAACGTCAAGGAAGGCTATGGCAAGTATTGGAAGAATCACTTCTCCACGATAGGCTTGGTGGGCATAAACGAGGCAATAGTGAACCTTCTGGGTGTGAATATTGCATCGCCAGAAGGGAAGGACTTTGCAGTCAAAGCGCTGAGTTTCATGCGCGAGACGCTCGTAGGCTTCCAATCTGAGACGGGGCACATCTACAACCTTGAGGCGACTCCCGCTGAGGGCACGTCCTACAGGCTTGCACGCATTGATAAACGAAAGCACCCCGACATTACTGTGGCCAACCAGCGCTTGGTGACGTCGCAGCATGCTGAGCCTTTCTACACTAACTCTTCCCAGCTTCCAGTGGATTACGAAGGCGACCTGTTTGATGCACTCGAGCACCAAGAGAGCCTCCAGACACTTTACACCGGAGGAACAGTTTTCCACATTTTCCTTGGAGAAAGGCTTCCATCTTGGGAATCTGCTGCTGAGCTGATACGCAAGGTCACGTGGAACTCGCGTTTGCCATATTTCACTTTGACTCCGACATTCAGCATTTGCCCGACCCATGGATACACGACTGGAGAGCACAAGAAATGTCCTTTCTGCGGAGCCAACTGTGAGGTGTATTCTCGCGTGGTTGGTTACCTGAGACCGGTTGATCAGTGGAACGATGGTAAGCAGGCGGAGTTTGCTATCCGCAGGACTTTTGACAGGTCAGCGATAGCCGTTCCGGTGCCCATAGCAAAGTAAGCGTGACCTGCATGAAGTTCAGCGGTCTGCAGAA
The DNA here is from genome assembly GCA_964632825.1 of uncultured Candidatus Bathyarchaeia archaeon. Taxonomy (GTDB): domain Archaea; phylum Thermoproteota; class Bathyarchaeia; order Bathyarchaeales; family Bathycorpusculaceae; genus UBA11855. The sequence continues at coordinate 4,956 of CAZWBY010000042.1, read as the reverse complement.
GATCAGCCTGATCGACTATCCAGGCAAGGTAGCGTCGGTGCTGTTCACGCCTGGCTGCAATCTCCGGTGCCCTTTCTGTCACAACTGGCGGATCGTAGTCGATCCCAAGCCTCCTTTCCTGCAGGAAGCCACTGCACTTGAGATTCTCGACTCTCGGAAGAAGTACGTGGATGCTGTCGTCGTGACGGGTGGTGAGCCGACGATGCATAAAGAGCTGCCCAAGTTTTTAGCAAAGCTTCAATCGAGGGGATTCTTTGTCAAGCTGGACACTAATGGCTTCTATCCCGACGTGCTTGAGGAATGCTTGGCAAGCGTTGACTATGTAGCTATGGACGTTAAGACTTGCATTGAGAAGTACGGTGCTCTTGGAGCTAGAGACACTTCAGGTTTGCTGCGCAGTGTGGCGATGTTGAAGACTGGGAAGGTTGCATACGAGTTCCGGACAACCGTTGTCCCTGACTTAGTCACATCGGAAGATGTTAAACGCATAGGCGATCTTGTAAGAGGTGCCAAGACCCATGCTTTCCAACAGTTTGTGCCAAAGGATTTGCTTGACAAGAAGTATGAGTTGCTAAGTCCTTACTCACCAGATAGAATAGGCGAGTTCGCTGAAGATATGAAGCGGTACGCCGAGAATGTGGTAACGCGCGTTTAGATATAGTTAAGCGATGCTTTCGTGGAGCCAGGGGGCTTCAGTTTTTCGGTAAGTCGAGGCTCAGGCTCTATCTCTGCGGGTCTGGTGGTGCCATTACGACCAAGGCAAACAGGATTGCCATTACGAGAAGGATCACCACTTCCAAGAGTACGAGCCTCATATCAAAGAACGGTGTGTTTTGCCATATTAGGAAGCCCAAAGTCAGCGCGAACAGACCTAGCAAGATAATGGCTACGATAATGCCGATCCTTGTGTCTTTTCTCAAAGAACAATCCCTCTGCCAGCGCGAATTCGCGAGGATTTGTTTGAATACACTTTATATCGCCACTGGGGCAATAGACATTCAAGGTGTATTGATTCATGAATAAGAATCTGATTGTCACTATCATTGGGATTCTTGTACCGGTGGTTATGGCTTTTGGCTTTGGTTACTGGGCATGGGTTAGCTACGTGGGTTTGTTCATACGCGCGGGAGAGACCTTCTTTGTTTCAAGTTTGGAGCATTTCAACATAATGGTAGTCGCACTTTTTCTTTGTGGATATTTTGCAGGAATGTCTTGCGCGATAGTTCCAATTGTGAGTAGTATGAGAAACGAGGCCAAGAGGAAGCAAGAAAGAGAGCAGCTCAAAGAAGAAGTCCGAAAAGAGCTTGAGAAACAGAAGCAAGCCACAAACTGACCAGTTTGGTTGTCCTTCAGAACTTTCGTTCTTCTTTCTTGGGTTCGCGTATTCGAAAAACGACAATGAGCAACATTGGAACAGCAAGCACCATCGTTACGTAAAATGGCGACTGCGGAGTCAGATTGTAGAACAAGTTTCCGAGTAACATACCTACTCCGGTGAGAATGTACCCGACGAAATTGAGGCCGCCTCTGACCTTTCCTCTGTTTTGCGGTTCGACCAAACACGCAGAGAGAGCCATTCCTGAAGACATTACTAGCAAATGTACCAAACCAAACAGAGCCATGGAAATCATTACAGTAAACAGATTGCCATTCACAAACAGTAGGAGTGAAACGATGAGCGCGCATGGTCCGATGACGAGTGGAGGTTTCATGCCCACTCTATCGATGAATTTTCCTACGGGATAAGATGCCACAACCACTGTCAGTAGCATTGGTACGTAGGTCAGAAACCACTCGTTTTGTGGGATTCCCAGCACGTCTCTAGCGTATATTGCGTTTATGACGTTGGTCAACGCAAGAGCAAACATGGTCATTGTCTGAACGACAAATAGCCAAAACACTGTTCGAGGGACAACTTTCCATACTCTCAGGCTCTCTTTGACTGCTTCCGGATAGTGCGAGATGAAATATCTGAATCGGATCTTTTCGGTGTTGACGATGGTTTCTTTCAGCTTCAGTCTCCAAAAAGCTGCTGCGAGAAAAAGGATCATTACGACCAGGTAAACGACTTGCATGCCTGCGACCAAGCCTAACAAAACGACTAGGATGCCTCCGACTAGTGTTCCTGGCGTGTTCATTGTGCCGTGAATCATTTGTATGACTGTGGATCCCACTCCTCTGCGTTCAGGGGGCAGTGAATCTTGAGTCATCGCGAAGAGGGCTGGTTGGTATATGAGGCATAGACTCTGGACGATCGTGCCGATCAGTATTAGGTGCCATGATTGTGTGATCGTCCAGAAGGGTGCAAGCGCGAAGAACAGAAAAGATAGTCCCATGCCGAATGTCATTGTTGTTATGAGCCAGCGCCTGCCGAACTTGTCTGCAAGGAAGCCTCCTGGAACTGCCACCAATGCCATGGCGAGAAAGTTGGCAAAGCCTATTATTCCGAGTGCCATTGGGAAGACGTTGCCCCCTAAGGCGTATACGTATTGTTGGTAGTAAGGGACTGGCATTTCATTGCCTATGTCCATCAGTAACCAACTAACAACGAGAATTAGGTAGTTGCCTTGGATGAAAGAGAACTCGCGTCGGAGAAGGCTGCCTAGTCCCATTGCGCTATCACTTTTTCTGGAGTTGACAATGTGCGTGCATTTAAGTGTTAATGTAGTGTGCAAGGAATTGGCACATGCTGATATACTGAGGGTTGCGAGCGGTGTCTCCGTTTGCTTTTAAGGTACAAATCCTAATGCATTGCGGGTCAACGGTTGGTATCTTAGCCCTGTTCTCCCTTTTCTAGAGGTGCGTACTGAGTCTTGGATCTTTACCGCTTGTTTTGAACGCATAACTGTTATATATCGCAAGTGATATTGTGGTGGGATACTTCGGGTGTAGTTGTTTGATTTCGAACCAAGTGGGGAGAACCCTAGGTGTTCCAAGAGGACTGCTTAGGCTGCTGGTTTTAGAAATGCTTAGCGAAAAGCCCATGTCCGGAACGGAAATCGCCAAGCAGATCGAGAAGCAGACAGGCGGTCGTTGGAAGCCCAGCCCTGGCTCGATCTACCCTTTGCTAGCTTGGATGCTGGAAAAGGGCTTCACCAAAGAATCCCTTAAAGAAGGCGGACTAAAACGCTACGCTCTTACAGCTGAAGGCAGCAAATTCCTAAACAGGCAAATAGAACACGGACAAGACTTCCTGAACAAACTCGAATTTCTTTTGCCCATGCTTATCGGAGGACTCCAATTCGGACAATACAACGAAAAACTCCGCGAAACGAGAGGACCAGCTGGACACCTTGTAACTGCATTCATGGCAATACGCCGCAATCTCAAAGACCTGTCACAAAAAGACACCAAAGAACTAGCCCAAGCGCTAGACGAATGCTCTGAAAGGCTCGAAAAAATCGCCCAAAAACTCGGGGAAAAACGCAAAAAATAACATTTGACGGTGAAAATCATGGGGATAAAATCAAGTATCTTGATCGCGTGGAGATCGCTGTCTAGACGGAAGACAAAGAACCTCAGCGCAATTCTAGCCATAACCTTCGGAGTAACACTTCTCGTTGGAATCCAAATCACAACAGACACACTGGAGAACTCCTTTCTTACAAGCATTCTCCAAAGCCAAGGAGAAGTAGACCTTCAAGTTGCAAACGGCACAGGAGGATCATACCTCAAAGCGGCAGATCAAGCCATAATAAGCAGCCTAGCTTCCGACGCCGTGGGAATCATGCCAGAGCTCGTAACGCAGATTCCAGCAGTAGTTGGAAGCCAATTTAACCCCAAGATGCAAGCCGCTGGAATCCCATATGACTACCCAAAGACTTTTGGCAACTTTACCAACTGGAAAACAGGTAGCCAGCTAGACTTTAACGGTCTTCTATCCGCCAATAACAGTATCCTACTTTCAAGCAAACAAGCTGAAAAACTAGGCATAAACAAAGATGTGACTTTACCGCTTAATTTAACCACCGAGTTCACCAACCTCACAGCGGTATTCACACAGCCAGTGGTTCCTCTATCTAGCTGGACGGTGAATTCAAACTTCACCAGTGCCGGATACGTTCTTGAAACCAACCAATCTGCTCTGTTTGTCGAGGTTAAACCTGTCAATTTCACCGGTGTTGTGACCGTCTACACGCTGAACTGTCCCCAATTGAGTCTGTTAAACTATGATCGCGTCAACATAACAGCAACAGGCACAAGAAACACTCTAGTTACGTTAGGTTTCTCAATGGATGATGGAACCGTCTTTTATGCTGCAAACTTCACTGACCCAGCCACTCTTAACGCCACCCCTTTTGATCTAACCGGCCTAGCTGAGAGAACGCTGAGAGGAGACGCCTTTCTTGCAATCGTGAGTATTAACGGAATGCCGGGGAGCGTAAACATAACTAAGATCGCATTCGAGACCAGAACTGACACAGGGTTCTCCCAGGTGCCCATAGTCTCATACACTTCTGGGCTTTCAAGAGTAGACCTGCAAGTAGTCGGCATCTTCGACTCCAACCGTCCAGGCATAGGATCACAATATCAAGGAGCTGTCTTCAAGCTTGAACATCTGCAACAATGGCTGAGCCTTCAAGACCCAAAGCAAGAAACTGACATAATAAGCGCCTATCTAGTGTCATACAAGTCAGACCATTTCACTCGCGAAATAAACAAAGACGAACTCAAAGCCAAAGTCGACTTTCTCAAACAGACAATACCCGAAGAAACGAACACTCAAACCGGCAAGACAGAAAAAATCTATCAAGTCAATAGCGCACGCTTGAACTTCTTCAACATCGCAGGTTTCATCATTAGTCTTTTGAGCACGATCTTAACTGCCCTTGGCTTTCTCGTAACACTGACAGGAGTATTACTGATAACCAACGTTCAATTGATGAGCGTGGAAGACCGAGAATTCCAAACCGGCGTCATGCGAGCCGTCGGAGAAAACCGCAGAGGAATATTCCA
>CAZWBY010000041.1:0-10368 GCA_964632825.1 uncultured Candidatus Bathyarchaeia archaeon | reverse complement strand
TGAGTACGGGATTTGCATTGGATGCAAAGACAGTTATAGTCATGGGTTCAGAGCGAGATCTAGAATTCTGCAGAGAAATAGCCAAGCACCTGAAAGAACTAGGAGTTGACTATGAATTCCGTGTCGCATCGGCTCACAAGACACCAGACAAAGTCCTCGCCATACTGAAAGAGTTCGAAAAGACCAGCATCGTTTACGTAGCCGTAGCTGGGCGGTCAAATGCCCTTAGCGCTTTCATGGACGCCAATACGGCGAAACCAGTTGTGACCTGTCCTCCATATTCCGACAAGTTTGGAGGCACCGACGTTTTCTCATCCCTCAGAGTTCCAAGCGGCATTGGCTCAGTTTTGACAATTGAACCTGAAGGAGCGGCAATTGCAACGGCCAAAATCCTAGCTCTGTCTGATAAAGAATTGGAAAAGCGCGTTAGCGCTTACCAGTCGTCCAAGAAGATTGAAATCGAGAAAGCTAACGAGCGAGTCAAGAAGCTGGAATAAACGCTTAATGCTCGTCCTATTCGTCATGAGTGATCTATTGGGAGTGTAGTTGTTGGACGCAAAATTCCTCGTACAGTGTCTCCCCAAAGAAGATGCCTTGGCTAAAGCGATATAAATCCACATTTCCATTTCAGTCTGAGAATTGAGGGACAAGCACGGGCAGCGTCAAGGACTTAGAAGTGATTCAGAAGCCCACAAGAGCGTCAATGGGCATAGGAAGATTCCATTTCTCAGACCGCTACTCGGTCTTTGACTGGGGAGAAATGCCCGATCAAATCGAAAACAAGGGTCAAGCACTGTGCCTAATGGGCGCATACTGCTTTGAGCGACTGGAGCGAGAAGGGGTCAAGACCCACTACAGAGGTTTGGTGAATTCTGAAGGGCAAGTCGTCAAGCTCAAAGAGTTGAGAACACCAAGCAGCTCGATGGAAGTAAGCTTGGTAAATGTCTACAAGCCAAATACCCAGACAAAAGCCGGAAAGCTCACATACGACTACGGCATCTACACGTCCAATTTGAGTAACTGTCTCATCCCGCTTGAGGTAATCTACCGGAATGGGTTGCCTGAAGGGTCCTCAGTTTTCAAGCGTCTAGACCAAGGAAAAACATCGTTGAAGGATTTGGGGCTGGACTACTGTCCTAAGCCTGGAGAAAACTTCGCGGAACCGCTGTTTGATGTCAGCACCAAATTGGAAGAAACAGATCGTTACGTAACGTGGGAAGAAGCAAGCAAGATTGCAGGCTTGACAAACCTCGAGCTAGTCGCCGTGAAAGCCCTTCTATTCAAAGTTGATACCGTCATAACCGAGATGGCTTGCCGTGCGAAGTTGAAAAATGAAGATGGAAAGATCGAGTTAGCCTTCGATGAAGAACGCAAGCTCATTGTTGTCGACGTCGTTGGCACGTTAGACGAGTGCAGGTTCACTTATGTAGGCTTTCACGTGAGCAAAGAAATCGCCAGGCAGTTCTATAGGAAGACAAGCTGGTTTGCCCAGCTGGAAGAAGCCAAAAGAATAGCTGAGGCTGAGGGGATAACAAACTGGAAGACGTTATGCAGGTCTCAGCCTCCGAAACTTGAGGTTAAGCTTAAGACATTTATCAGCCAGATATACATGGCAGCGGCGAATGAACTGACAAACAGCATGTTCTTCGACGTTCCGGCATTGGCTAGAGTAATAGGTGATTTCAAGAAAGAAATAGGTGAGAAAGCATGATGAAAAAAACGATAGAGAAAATGGTGAACAAGTTCGAAGTTAAGAACATACACATAGGCGTATTGGGCTCTCACTCAGCACTGGAAATCGCTTCAGGCGCAAGACAAGAGGGCTTCCAGACAGTAGTCGTCTGCCAAAAAGGCAGAGAAAAAACCTACACCAAACACTACGCCGGTCTCTTTGATCACGTAATAGTGCTAGACAGATTCAAAGACATAGTCAAACCCGAAAATGTTCAGAAGCTCAACTCGCTCCAGACAGTGTTCGTTCCCAACCGCTCTTTTTCAGTATATGCAGGATACGAAAACATCGAGGAGAAATTCACGGTGCCCCTCATTGGCAACAGGTATATGCTCCGCACCGAAGAACGCAACACGCCTAGAAACCAGCACTATCTTCTCCAGAAAGCTGGAATACTCACACCGAAAACCTTCAAGTCTCCTGATGAAATCGACCGTCTCGCAATCGTGAAAGTCTCAGAAAAGGAACGTTCGATAGAACGGGCTTTTTTCTACGCTTCATCTCCAGAAGAATACCGCAAGAAAGCCGCGGAACGCGTAGAGAAGGGTATAATCAGCCCGGAAGCGTTGAAAACCTCCGTAATCGAGGAATACGTCATCGGCGCCAAGTTCAACGCTAACTTCTTCTGGTCACCCATCAGCGGCGAACTGGATTTGTTGGGGTTTGACAAGCGTGTGCAGACTGACCTCGACGGCATACTTGATTTGCCAGCATCTGAACAATTGGAGTTGAATATTCCTACACAGAACATCGAGATCGGGCACACGGGCGCAACCATGCGCGAAAGCCAGCTCGAGATGATTTTTGAAGCTGGCGAACGCTTCGTTGACGCGTGCAAGGAAGAGTATCCTCCAGGCATGATCGGTCTTTTCGCTTTGCAGGGCGCGGTTACGAAGGATTTGAAATTCTACGTTTTTGACGTCAGCCCGCGTGTTCCAGGCTGCCCCTGCGTTGAACCCACGTCGCCTTACATGAAATACAAGTACGGGTTTGAAGTGGGTCCCGGCAGACGCGTTGCCATGGAAATCAAACGAGCGGCGAGCATGGGCAAGTTAGCAGACGTGGTCACATGATAGCTAGCGAAGACATCGACCAAATGCTCAGCAAATACGATGTGACAAAACTCGCAATAGCTACTCTAGGCTCTCACTCCTCCCTGAATATCTTCAAGGGCGCAAAAGAAGAAGGGTTTCGAACAGTCTGCATTTGCAAACCAAAAGACGCGATAATGTACAAAAAATACCCACTCGTAGATGAACTGATAACGGTAGCAGATTTCACCGATTTGCTCAATGAGAAGCTACAGGAAAAACTGCTGAAACTAAACGCCGTGCTAATTCCCCACGGGTCTTTCACTGCTTACCTCAGCACTGAAGAACTGCAAAACAACCTTCGAGTTCCTATGTTTGGGAACCGCCAACTGCTACACTGGGAAGCAAACCGAAAAGAACAGGAGGAATGGCTCAAACAGGCTGGACTGCGATTACCAGCCACATTTAAATCACCAGACGACATCGACCGCTTGATAATCGCAAAACTCCCTGGCGCCAAAGGCGGCAGAGGCTACTTCCTCGCCAACTCGCCAAAATCCTTCTACAAGAAATTCAACGAAATGGTCAAGCGTGAACTGATGCAGAAAAGCGATTTGGGCAGAGTCCACCTCCAGGAGTACGCGTTGGGAGTGAACGTTTACCCCAGCTACTTCAGCTCCATAATAAAGGACGACGTGGAGCTTTTGGCTATGGACAGACGCTACGAATCTGCGGTTGACGCTATTGGCAAGATTCCTGCAGAGGAGCAGCTCGCAGTAGGGATTAACCCAACCTATACGATAGTGGGCAACTTCCCTATAGTGCTGCGTGAATCGCTGTTGCCTGAACTTATGCGCATGGGTGACAACGTGCACAAGAAAGCGCGAGAGTTAGCACCGCCAGGCTTAATTGGGCCCTTCTGTCTGGAAACCGTAATCACCGATGATCTTCGGATTTTCACCTTCGAGATCTCCGCGCGGATCGTGGCAGGAACAAATGTGGGCATTGGTACATCGCCCTATGCTTACCTGAAGTACGGTGAAAACATGTACATGGGCAGACGGATCGCGATGGAGATCAAGGAAGCCGTCAAGACCGATCGGCTGAACGAGGTCGTTGCCTGAGACGCAGAGAACATTGCTGCGAGATTTCTATAAGACTCTTCTATAGTGCATCACCACAGGAACTTATGGGGAACGGCTTTCACCTGTCGTTGGGAGAAGGCAATTGGTCGAGGAGAACTGTGACTGGATATTCGTAAATATGATTCCGTTACTCTGCGAAAAAGCCCGAATTGTCAAACAACAGAAAGTTGAAACTTGGCTTAATCTACACCAGCTTGCAGTACAACTGGGCCTGCAGAAACGCGCAGAGAGCGAAAATCGATCTTCGGTGACGTACATCGTCTAGTAAAAGCAAGCTTGCATAAGTTGGTCAAGGCTATCACGAGTCTTCTCTTTTTTGTAGTGTCTCAGAGCCTTGATTATTTCATCGCGATCTCGGTTGCCGAGAATCTCCTCTGCTCTCTTTGAGACTGGTCCGCCACTCATCAATAAATACTGGCATATTGCTGCAACATTAGCCGCCTTTCTGTTTCCACTGGATGTTTCAAAATCCACGATCCATGGTTTGCTGTAAACGTCGACTATGACGTGCCTGGGTGCCTTGCTGAGTTCCCCGTGATCCAACCCTACCAAATCGAGCTTCCAGCACTCCTCCAACAATTCGCTTAACACCCGGCGCAGAGCGATCTTGTCACTCGTGGCATTCAGCCACTCGGGCAGGAAATCGCCTTCGACTAACTGCATCAAAAGAAAGTTTTTGCCGGCTTCCACCAAGACGGGTCCGACGCCAACTGAGTTGGCCAAAGTCAGCATCTTTGCTTCGTGCAGCAAATCTGCGCGATCAGCGTCTATTCTGCGAATCTTGAGCGCTACTCTCTGGCCATACCTGTGGGCTGTGACTACAATGCCCACGTTTCCTTTGCCTAAGACGGGCACGTTGAGGACGTTGCCTTTCCCGTCGAATTCGATGGCTGTGACTCCGTGTAGTTCGAGTTGTTTGACTCTGTCTCTGAGCTCGTTTTGGTCGAGTTTGGGGTAGCAGAGAATTGAGGCAAATGGCTCCTGCATTAAATCTTCTATATGTACAGTAACTGGGTCTGTCAACAGACGAGCTCCTTGGGCACAAGGAGTAAAACAGGCATTGTAATAAATTTAATAGTGACTTTTTGTTCTCTAAACGCTCCTAGAGCGAGACATGGAGAATGCCACGGTTCAAACAACTTATCAAAATTCTTGAGTTGATGCATGAAAAAGAGCGTGTTCGGAACCTTGGAATAATTGCTCACATCGATCATGGAAAAACCACTCTGACTGATTCGTTGCTGGCCGGCGCTGGACTGCTGTCCCCGCAAATGGCTGGCAGCGCTCGTGTTTTGGATTATCTTGAGGAAGAGCAGCGGCGAAAAATCACGATAAAGGCTGCCAACATAAGCCTACTTTACAAGTCCCACGTGATCAATCTGGTTGACACTCCGGGTCACGTGGATTTCACTGGCAAAGTAACAAGAGCTTTGCGTGCGATTGATGGCGCAGTCGTTGTTGTAGACGCTGTCGAGGGTATCATGGCTCAAACCGAGGTTGTGACTCGGCAAGCCCTTGAGGAAAGAGTTCGTCCCGTTCTCTTCATTAACAAAGTAGATCGCTTGATTACGGAAATGCAATTGAACGCTGATCAAGTTGAGAAGAAGCTGCAACACATAATCGACAGGTTCAATGATCTCATCGAAGTATACGGTGATGAGATTCTCAGAAAAGTCTGGAAGCTCAACCCTGATCGCGATAGTGTCGCCTTTGGTTCAGCGCTTCACGGATGGGGCTTCACGCTCGGCATCGCACGGCTCCATGAACTCAAATTCAGAGATATCGTGAACGCTTATCGAAGCAAGCGGCAGGAAGAGTTGCGAGAGAGAGTTCCTGTTTATGATGTTGTGTTTGACATGGCCATTCGCAGCCTTCCAAACCCACGAGAGGCACAGCGGTATCGAATGGAGAAGATATGGGATGGGCACCCAGACTCAGAAATTGGACGAATTCTTGCCGAGTGCAAGGATGATGCTTTGGCAACAATGTGTGTCACGAATGTGCAAGATGACGCTGATGGCGGCATGATAGCCACGGGCAGGCTATTCTCGGGCAGAGTGGGAAAGGGAACTAAGTTACATTTGATCGACGCTCAAACAGACGCGATTGTAAACCACGTTTATGTGCACATGGGTTCATTCAGAGAAGAAGTAGCCGAAGTAACTGCAGGTAACATCTTGGCATTGGCAATATCTGAAAGAGTAAAAGCTGGCGAAACACTCGTTGATCCCAGGCACAAAGATGTCATGGTTCCATTTGAGAGCTTGGGCTATGTCTCCGAACCTGTTTTAGCTGTGGCGATCGAGCCCAAAGACCCTATGAATTTGCCTATCCTTCCTGCGGCGCTAGACATGCTTTCAGTTGAGGATCCCAACTTGACAGTTGAAGCTAACAGCGAAACTGGCGAGTACCTTCTGAGAGGACTGGGCGAGTTGCATCTCGAAATCGCCTTGAAACAGCTCAATAGTCACGTGCCAGTTACTGCCTCATCTCCGCGAGTCGTCTACAGGGAAAGTGTCAAAAGCAAGGGCGTAAATGCTTTGGCAAAGAGCCCTAACAAACTAAACACATTCGTGATTCGGGTAGAGCCTTTGGCAGAAAACGGAGACGACTCGGGCGCTGTTCTCTCAATCGACGAGTACCGCAATGTGCTTTTTGACTGCAGTGGAAAAACAGAGCCAATCGAGGAACCTATGCTTGAATCCATAATTGCCGGATTCGAGTTTGCCTGCAAAGCTGGCCCGCTTTGCGGAGAACCAGTGAAGCACTTGAAAGCGAACTTGGTTGATATTCAACTAAGCGAGGATCCGGCTCTTCGTGGTCCTGAAGAAATTATGCGGGGCGTCGGGAAAGCAGTTTTTGGCAGTTTCCTGACTGCTAAGCCTGTTTTGCTCGAACCTGTCTACAGGGCACTGATCTCGGTTCCGATCGAGCTGGCTAGTGAATGCCAGCGAATAGTAAGCAGCAGGCGCGGAAGAGTCTCAGGTTTTGAGCAGAAAAGCTCACTCGCTTTCATTACAGCCTTTGTCCCCGTGGCTGAGTCATCTGGAATATCACGTGACTTACGGTCGGCAACTTCTGGCAGAGCTTTCTGGCAATCTACCTTGGACCAATGGGAAAAGGTGCCTGACAAGCTAGCGGTCGATGTGATTGCCGAAATTCGGAATAGAAAGGGCTTGCCTTCTGATATCCCAAAAGCTGAGCGGTTTCTGGAGGCACCGTAGCTGTACTTGAAAGGTTGCCCCCTGAACCTTGATGTCACGCTGTGTTGCGGACAGGTTTTCAGGTGGGAGAAACGGGGAGAATGGTGGTACGGAGTCGTCGGTAGCCGCGTTCTGAAAGTGCGTCAAGACGAAGATGTATTGGATTTTCAGAATGTCGAGGATGGTTTTGTCCGTCATTACTTCAGTTTAGATCATGACCTGCAGCGAATAGGGCGCGAGATAGGCAAAGACAGCCATGTTAAGGCGGCGTTGAAGCAGTTCTGGGGACTGCGGCTTATCAGACAGGAACCGTGGGAATGCCTCATTTCGTTCATATGCGCCACGTACAAGAGTGTTGCTGCAATACGGCAGATGCTTTTTAGGCTTACGATGAGATTTGGAGAGAAAACCGTTTACGAGGGTACCGAATTCTATGCGTTTCCCACTCCTGAGAGACTGGCGAGGGCTACTCTGCAAGATCTCGAGGGTTGCGGCTTAGGCTACCGGTCCAAGTATGTTCAGGACACCTCCAACCGAATTCATGGTGACAAATACGATTTGGACACACTTAGAAAAATGCCCTATGAGCAAGCAAAGAGGGAGCTTTGTCAATTTCCAGGCGTGGGTTCAAAAGTAGCCGATTGCGTGTTATTGTTCTCTCTCGGTAGACTCGATGCTTTTCCAGTGGACGTGCGGGTGAAAAGAATGATTCTGAGAAATTATTCGGAACATTTCCCAGAGGTTTTTGTCAAGAGGCTCGCGAAGGAGGAGTCGTTCAGCAGTTCCGAGTATGAACGAATATGCGGGTTTGGAAGGAGTTACTTTGGCAGATACGCAGGCTATGCTCAAGAATACTTGTACCATTATGAACGTACGAATTACTGACCCTGCAATGTTGAGCTTCTCTGTTCGTTACGCAATTGTTTCTGCATAGTTGAACCACAAAATTGAAAAAGGATAGTTAAGCAATAGAGCATGCCAAAGTCTCAAGGTATCACCTATGAAACTGAACAAAGTTGATGAAGCAGTGGTCGCAGCGTTGAAACCCGTGGGTAAAGAATTAGCCCTGTCAGAGCTTGCTAAAGTCACGGGGCAGCCCGAGAAGAAGGTTTTCAAATCGCTGAAGAAGCTTTTTGAGAACGAAATGCTCGACTCCCGCGCGCGAAAGTACAAGTTATTGACTGAGAAGCCGCCGAGCAAGAAGGACGACGAGGCAGAAGTCCCAGAATAGCCCTTTTTCAGGGAAATATGGAGCCTCGAGCGGGCTTTGACCCCGCGGCCTGCTGCTTACGAGGCAGCCGCTCTACCGGGCTGAGCTATCGAGGCATTCTGCGACGATTTAATCAGTGATGTTGTACGCGTTTTTAAACGTTCGGAGCGGCTGCGTAGCTGATCCGCCAGTTTTAAAAGGCGTTGTCTTCTAGTGTATGAGTCGGATAGGGTCGGGTTGGCGATTTTTGTTGGATAAAGAAAAAGGGCAAGGCAGCGGTTGCGGCGGTGGGTTGGGTGAGCGGGAGATAATTGAGCTCATCAAGAAAAGGTTGGATGTCTTGCCAGGGTCCTTTTTGCCTTTTGGGGATGATGTTTCGGCTGTTGCGCTTGATAAAGAGCGAGTGGCTGTTCTGAAGACTGATATGCTTGTTGGCAAGACGGATGTCCCGCGGGGAATGAGTTGGTGGCAGGCTGCGCGGAAGGCAGTTGTTATGAACGTGAGCGATTTTGCTGCCAAGGGAGTAGAACCTAAGGCCGCGTTGGTTTCACTTGGGTTGCCCAGAGGTTTGCTTCAAAGGGATATCGAGGATATCGGCAGAGGTTTGAACTCCGGTGCACGTGAATACGGTGCTTACGTTATAGGTGGGGATACTGGGGAAGCTTCGGATCTTGTGGTTGCTGTCTCGCTCTATGGGACAGCTGAGCGCAAGCGGATGATGCTGCGCAGGGGCGCCAGGGTGGGGAATATTCTTGCCGTTACAGGGTTTTTCGGGAAATCTGCTGCAGGTTTGCGTCTTCTCATGGATGGTTACGCTGCTTCTGATGACCTGCGTGAAGTTCTTGTAGGCTCTGTCTTCATGCCTCAGGCACGTTTGAAGGAAGGTCTGGCTCTTGCGGGCTCGCAGGCTATTACGTCTTCTATTGACTCGAGTGACGGGCTAGCTTGGAGCCTGAATGAGTTGTGTAGAATGAGCGGCGTAGGTTTCCAGATCACCAGTGTTCCAGTCGCGGACGAAGTTAAGAGCTTCGCTGATTTCAACGGGCTAAACGCTTTGGAACTAGCTCTTCATGGTGGGGAAGAATACGAGTTGGTGGTCACCGTTAAGCCAAAAATGTGGGATGAGGCTGAAGTTGCTGTTGAGCGTATTGGCGGCCGTCTTCTGCCCATTGGGAGAGTAATTCGAGAGAAACAGATTATCCTAGAACTTGACGGAAAGAAGCGGCTTGTTGAGCCTCGAGGTTGGGAACACTTCAAGAGTAAGGCTTGACTTGCCTGTCCAGAAGATAATTCAAGATATTGATGCATGAGGCTGCTAGGTAGGGCTGCTTTCCCAGGCTGATTTTTTCTCCAAAGCGCAGCGCGAACTTTTCTGCTTTTATGGGTAAACCTACATGGTCGCCGAGGACGAAAAGGGGGCTAGAGCCTAATTCGGTATTTGCGATTTCCTTTCCGTTCTCTTCCAGAATGTAGATCTCGCTGGTTTCTGATTTTGTTTTCAAGAGCGCTTCGAAGCTTGTTTTCTCGGTGAATATTCCTGGGTGGGCTTTACGAGCTATTGTCTTCTTCAGTATACTCTGCCAGGTTTCCATGTCAGTGCGGACGTCGTAGAGTGCTGCGCCATTAATTTCCAGATGCAGCGGCGGTGACGGCGGTCCGTTTAGAATTGCGTGGAAGGTGACGTCCCTGCGTAGGCCGTGCGAGAGGAAGAGACTTGCAACTATGCATTCGTGGACTATGTCTAGTCTTCCGGCATCATGCAGATTTGTCCAGTTTGTGTCTGTTCTGCCGATGCGCGAGTAGAGTATGAATTCTCTCAAGTGGGGTCACGGTGTTTCGATATTCAGCTGGAGATGGTTAATAGTTTTTGGGGCTTGGAGGAAAATGTTCCAGCGGAGTTCCCCGGGACTAGATGCGGAGCAACCAATGAGAATAAATAAATCTGACAATAGTCTCTTTTACGAAAACAGGCGGGGCTGTCGGCTAGCTTGGTCCAGGCTTGTAGACTTGGGCTCTATAGACCCCGGTTCAAATCCGGGCAGCCCCA
>CAZWBY010000040.1:0-10511 GCA_964632825.1 uncultured Candidatus Bathyarchaeia archaeon | reverse complement strand
TTCAGAGCTTTCAGGGCTTCTCTAGCAAGACTGGTCGACCAAGTACAGATGCTGACAGCCTCTATTGCCTCGTCTTGGAGCATTCGGGCGCTGTCAGTGAAAGCTTTAACGGAAAACTGATCAGCCACCTTCTTAGCTCGTTCGGCTTCCTGATCGCAAACTGCCACAAGTTCAGTGGATTCCAGTTCCTTGTATACTCGGGCATGGTTCTTTCCCCAAAATCCCGTTCCAATTACAGCTACGCCCAGTTTCTTCATTTCTTTCCTATTCCTCTTCCCAACCCACGGTATATGAAACCTTCTGTCTCAGTTTTCTCTGGGTCAAGGGTTCCGATTAGATCGATGATTGCAGATGGTGAGCGCATAACGGTTCGTAGGTTCTTGAGGTTTAGGTTTCTTAATTGTTCCTGACCTTGTAGTAACACTAAGCAGTCTGAACCTTCGACTGCGTCGGCAATGGTCCTTTTCGGTTTCTCCAAAGAGTTGGGGTTACGAGAAGCCACTGCATTTGGATCATAGGCGATTGTTTTTGCGCCTTTCTTCTCCAGCATTTTCACAAATGTCTCTCCCGTGGTTCCTGCTCCTGTTGTTCCTAGAACAGTGATTTTCGATCTCCTCAGAGTTCTCCCACAACTTCGCAGGGCATTCTGTGTTAGGTTTACAGCGTATCTGATCATGTCTTCGTTTACTTGTCTTGCCAGCGTTGCCAGTCTCAGCTTGGTGTTAAGGTTTTCAGCGCTTTCAATTAGACTGTAAACTTCTCTTCCTACTTCTTGGTCAATTGTCGGGGCAAAGCCTGGCAGGGCTTGCTGCGGGTCTATGAATTTCAGGATTTCTAAGTAGTCCACACCTGTTTTTTCACATAGGATTGCCAATTCGTTGTTTAATGCGATGTTTATGTCTCTCCTGAGGGCCGAGAAAAGTGAGGCCAGTTCCGCTTTCCTGAAGTTCGCCACTTGTCTGATGCCTCTTTTGGCTATTACAGCCATTAGGGCTGAAGCTGACTCTAAGCTTACCATGTCGTTCGCAGCAACATTCAACTCAAAATTAGAAATAGCTTCAGGTGCTGGGCGCCTACTGACAAGCAGCAGAGGGCTGTATGCCAATCCGAATTCCTCCCCCAACTTCAATCCAGACGCGTTAACCAAGGCTTCTCTAACAACGCTTTCCGTGAAACCAGGGCTTGCAGTGCCTGTGTAAATGACAAGGGTACCTCGTTTCAGATTTGCTCCCACTTGTTTGCAGGCCTTTTCTATTTCCGAATAGTTGATGTTCTTGTTCTCGTCGATGCTTGGGTTGATAGTCACCATCACTGCATCGCTGTTTGCGACAGCGTTCTTCAGATCGCCAGTTGCAGCGAGTTTTCCTGTTCGGTATAAGCTCCTCAGCCTGGACTCATGTTCCGTTCGGCCTCTTGCTAATCCTTTGACCATGCTTTGGTCAGGATCTACAAAAGTGACTTTGAAGCCCGCTTCCGCAAAAGCTGTTCCATAGGTCAGTCCTTCTCGTTCGCATCCTACAATAGTTATGGTGTAAGCTCCGCGTTTCTCAACAGTGTCTATGTCCTCTATTTTCTCATTGAGAAGTGGGGGAATCGGGCTCACTTTCCTTTTTTATCCTTCTTTTTATGCATTAAATGGTTGCGAGAATTCTTTCTAGTTTCTTGATGTATTCTTCGACGAGTCTCAGCGCTCGCGTTTGGCTTTTTGCCTCTGCGTACAGTCTGTAAACGGGTTCTGTCCCACTAGGTCTTACGAGGATTGCGCTTTTGTCTTCAAACCAGATTTTTACTCCGTCTATAGTGCTGACGTTTAAGCCTTCCACCTGATGAACGAGTTTTTCAAGGGTCTTTTCCTTCTTGTCTTCCGGGCAAGCCACTTTTCCTTTCTCTATGAAGTATTGCGGCTGCTCGGAGATGAGTTCTGAGATTTTTTTGCCTGTTTCGGTCATTATGCCTAGTATCAGAGCTGTCGTCATGGATCCGTCGCGAACTGCTTGGTGTGGTCCGTAAAATACTCCTCCGTTTTCCTCTCCTCCAAGCTTAGCGTTCAATTTCTTCATTGTCTGTGAGACCGTTACACTTCCTACCTTTGTCCAGACTAGGTCTCCCTTGTAAGCTTCTGCTGTGTCCTTAATTAGCGTCGAAGAGCTCACGGGAGTTATGATTTTCGCGTTGGGGTTTTTTTGCAGGAAGTATTTCATGATTATCGCGAAGGTTTTGTCTCCCCAATAGATTTCTCCTGTGTCTCCGACGAACATGGATCTATCTGCATCGCCGTCGAATGCGACTCCCAAGTCTGCGCCTATCGCTTTTACTGTCAATGCTATGTCTTTCAGGTTTTCCGGGCGCGGCTCCGGAAGTCTTCCTGGGAATGTTCCATCTATGTTCGCGTTTATGCTGGTTACTTTGCAGCCTAATTCTCTGAGGAGAATTGGTGCAGCTAGGCTGCCCACGCTGTTGGCTGCATCGACGACCACGTGAAAGTGTTTTTTCGCTATTCGCGGTACGTCAACGTGTTTCTTTATTGCCTCCACGTATCTCTCGTTTACGCCTGACAGTTCGCGCGTTGTGCCTAGTTCATTCCATTCGGCGTGTTTCGCTTTGTTTCCAAAGTAGATTTCCTCAATTTCCGTTTCTTGCTCAAATGAGGTCTCGATGCCGTCTCTCCAGATGACTTTTATGCCGTTGTACTCGGCGGGGTTGTGAGAGGCCGTGATTATGACTCCACCGTCGAATTTTTGGTTTTTTACTGCGAACTGAAGGGCTGGTGTGGGAGCCATGCCTGCAAAGGAAACGTTGCATCCCGTTGCAGTTAAGCCAGAGACAACACTCTTGGCAAACATTGGACCGCTGATTCTAGCGTCATGACCAACCAGCAGTCTCTTTTTCTTGAAGAAAGTTCCTATCGATAGCCCTATTCTGATTGCCATCTCGGGCGTTAGTTCCTTGTTTGTAAGTCCACGGATGCCGTTTGTTCCAAAAAGCCTTCTTGACCCCATTTTCTTCACTCCATTCTTGCTAACTGACAATCTCGGATTTTAACATTCTTCAGTGACTTCTTTCCCGGGACATATGGACACATTCTTCTCAAGGCAGACTCCTTCTCTGACCTTTGCTAGGTCAGCGACTATGCAGCCCTTGCCTATCCTAGCTTTTTTTCCAACTACTGCACCCTCGCCTATTATTGCTCCTTCAACCGAGGCGGAGTCTTCTATTACCGCATCTGGAAAGACCACTGAATCCCTAATCTGTGCGAATGCCCCGATGGTTACATTCTTTCCCACGACTGAGTACGGGCCAACTACTGCGCCCCGCCCAATTGACACCCCTTCTGCAATTGCGACCGGTTCCTTGAGGCTGAATCTGCCCTTGCTACTCTTTCCTTGTTGCCTTTGGACCGAGCCTACTAGAATTCTATTTGCCTCTAGGTACTCTTCTGGCTTCCCAATGTCCATCCAGAGACCGCTAATGAGGTGGCCGTAGAGGCTGTGTTCCTTGACAAGTATCGGGAATATTTCTCGTTCCATGGACACTGCTTTTCCTTTTGGTATGAGCTGCAAAACGTCTGGATTGAGGACATATACTCCAGCGTTTATCAAGTTGGATGTCGCTTCGCCTCTCGGTGGCTTTTCTGTGAAGCGTACTATTCGTCCGTTTCCAGCCAGTTCCGCAACTCCGTATCGGCTTGGGTCTTCAACCTTGCAGAGGGCTATCGTAGCCCTCGCTCCTTTCTTTCTGTGGCTTTGTACCAGTGCTTTGTAGTTGAGGTCAGCGAATATGTCTCCGTTAAGGACGAGGAATGGCTCTTCATTACCTATCAGTTTTTCAGCCCGTTTCACTGGTCCACCGGTTCCAAGGGGAGTCTTGGGCGGGTCTAGCGAGTACTTTATTCTCAGTCCGCTTTTCGCTATTCTTTGCTGTTTTATGTGAAATTCCGTGAGTTTGTTGACAGCCATGATGACTTCCGATACGTCGCTCTCCGCGAGCCTCTCAAGAATCCATTCGAGCAACGATTTGTTGACTATGGGGAAAAGCGTCTTGGGTCTTGTGCAACTAAGTGGTCTCAGTCGCGTTCCGAATCCGCCTGCGAGAATAACTGCTTTCAATTGGAGTCACTTCTGTCCGCGATGCAATGAACTATTCTGTCTTTTTAATATAAACAGTATTGAAAGCGCTGCCTTATTCCCACTCTATCGTTGCTGGAGGCTTGTGTGTTATATCGTAGACAACGCGGGTGACTTCAGGAATTTCATTAGTTATCCTTGTGGAGATTCTTTCCAAGACGCTGTGCGGGATCTTGGCGAAGCTGGCTGTCATGGCTTCTCGGCTTTGAGCAGCTCTTACTGCGACAACATAGCCATAGGCTCTCGCATCGCCTTTAACTCCAGTAGCTTTGGTATCAGTTAAGACCGCGAAGTATTGCCAAAGCCTTTCTTGCAACCCTCTCTTTTCAATCTCTTCACGCACTATTCTGTCCGCTTTTTTTGCGACTCTAACTTTGTCTTCGGTTAACTCTCCGATTATCCTGACTGCAAGTCCCGGACCTGGGAAAGGTTGTCTAGTGACAATTTCGTTTGGCAAGCCCAGCATTTTTGCGAGTTTTCTCACTTCGTCTTTGTACAAGTCACGCAGCGGCTCTAGAACTTTCTTGAAGTTGATTTTTGCTGGTAATCCTGCCACGTTATGATGTGTTTTTATCTTTTCTGAGTGCTTGCTGAAACCAGATTCAATTCTGTCGGGATAGATAGTTCCTTGAATTAGGTACTCTGCGCCATTCTTTTGTGCTTCTTCCTCGAAAACGCGGACGAACTCCTCTCCGATTATTTTTCGCTTCTTCTCAGGATCAGTGACTCCTTTGAGTTTCTGAATAAACCGTTCTTGAGCATTTGCTGTTACGAAATTGATTTTGAAATTTTGGAATGCCGCGCGTATTTGTTCCGGTTCTCCTTCTCGCATGAATCCGTGGTCGACGAAGACAGCCGTAAGCCTTTCACCGAGTGCCCTGGCTGCGAGAGCGGTTGCGACGCTCGAGTCTATTCCTCCGCTTAGGCCTATGATGGCTTTTGATTCACCGGCTTCTGCCTTCACTTCTCTTGTCATTTTGTCAATTAGGTTTTCCATTTTCCAGTTGGCCTTGCACTTGCAGACTTCGAAGATGAAGTTGCGGATCATGAGCGTGCCGTTCCTTGTGTGGATGACCTCTGGGTGCCATTGTAGTCCGTAGACGGGTTTCTCTTTGTGTCTAAAAGCAGCAACCGGGCAATGCTCAGTGTGTGCCAAGGTCTCAAATTCTGGTGGCATTGCGAAGACTGTGTCACCGTGGCTCATCCACACCTTTTCCTCTGCGTTTAAACCTTTGAGCACTCCTACGGCTTGGTCAATTCTGACCTCCGCTGTGCCGTATTCTTTGCAGCGGGCTGGTTCGACTTTCCCCTTGCTCAGCTGTGCTATCAACTGATGTCCGTAACATAGGCCTAAAACTGGCAAGTCTGTTTCGAGGATTTGAGGATTGAGTTTAGGGGCGTCTTTCTCATAGACGCTTGAAGGTCCACCCGACAGGATCAAACCTCTAACGTTTAGTCTCTCATCTATCGTCTTGATTTTCTCTGGCGATATGTTCGGTCCGACTGTTTCGGAGTAAACACCCATCTCTCTGATTCTTCTGCCGATTAGGTGGCAGTATTGCCCGCCGAAGTTAAGTACCAGTATAGTGTCGTATTTCATTTGCGTCGCCTTAGTCGTGGGTGATTTGGATTCTCTCGGGTAATTTAAGATTGCTATTTTCGACCGGGTGGGCCCCAATAATCTCTTGTCTCTCTAGACGTGGTTTTCTGTGCTTCTTTCATGTTTGCTTTGTCTTGCGTTGTCATCTGAACACTAAACTTTTATAAACTGAACTGGCTGATTATTGGAAAAATGTGCAGGAGCACGATACTTATGGTGCTTAATGAAACTGACTTCAAAATCCTCGGGGTCCTCTTGGAGGATGCAAGGTTCTCGAGTAGACAGATTGCAAAGAAGGTTGGTGTTTCAGTTGGGACTGTTCTCTCAAGGATGAAGAAGATGGAAGAAGACGGTCTCATAAAGGGGTATTCAGTGAACCTGAATCATGGGAAACTGGGCTTTGAACTAACTGTTGTTATGGAGGTAACCGTGTCAAAAGGGCGTCTCGTCGAGATGGAAAACGAGATAGCGAAGAATCCAAACGTCTGCAGCGTCTATGACGTCACGGGGTTAGCCGACGCATTCATAATCGCGAAATTCAAGAACCGTGAAGAACTGAGCAAGTTCACTAAGCGTTTGTTGGCTTTGCCCTACATTGAACGTTCGAACACGCATGTTGTATTGACGACTGTTAAGGAGGACTTTCGCCTACTATAGAATCAAAAGGCATCAAACTCTTGCTGCTGGTGGTTTTATTCTGGTGCAGCAGCCCTGCAAAGCTGGCGTACCGTGGTTTCCCGATGAACCGTGAGTTTACGTGAACGTCTATTCGGCTTTTGCGCCTTTGCCGTTCTTTTTGTATTTGAGTTCTGGGGGCGCGATTGTTATTTTCGTGCCAGATGCGACTTGGGATGTTATCCAAACGTTCCCGCCGATGACAACGTTGTCCCCCACTATTGCGTCGGACCCAAGAAGCGTTGCGCCTGAGTAAATCACTACGTTGTTTCCAACGGTTGGGTGTCTCTTTGTTCCTCTGATGATTGCACCTTTTTCGTCTTTTGGAAAGCTGAGTGCCCCTAGAGTAACGCCTTGATAAATCTTGACGTTGTCTCCGATTTCTGCGGTTTCTCCGATCACGACGCCTGTGCCGTGGTCGATGAAGAAGTTCTTGCCAATTCTTGCGCCGGGATGGATGTCTATTCCCGTTAGGGAGTGAACGTGTTCGCTCATTATTCGCGGAATAAGTGGAACACCTCGTAGGTACAGCTCATGAGCTATTCTATACGTTGCTATCGCCAGGACACAAGGGTAGCTGATAATGACTTCCTCTGTGCTGACAGCAGCTGGATCACCGTCGTAGGCTGCTTCGATGTCTCCGCTGACCAGAGATCTCAATTCTGGGATTTTCTCCAGAAACTCCTTAACTACTATCTGTGCTCTCGTGTGGCAAACATCGTGTGGGCATCCTTGGACTTTTCTGCAAATGTACTTGAGGCTTTTCTCGACCTCAGCCGTGAGCCGCGTTTGCACTGACGCCAGAGTATTGCCAAGGAAGTATCTGATGTTGGCTTTCGTGATTTCGTGTTTTCCAAGATAACCTGGGAAAAAGATCGCCAGTAGGTCTTGGAGGACTTCGATGGTGATTTCCTTCGACGGCAGATCTTTTCCGCCGAGATGGTCCATGCCTCCGAATGTCTCGTAGTTGTTCATAATCTTGTCAACAAGCAAATGGAGTTCTTTTTCGCCCCAGTTTCGGTCTACGCTTCTTTGTTCTTTCAAAAGTGCGTCGACCATCTTTTCTGGGTTCCAGCACTGGGCTGCGATTTCTGTGTCCTTCTTGATTTTCCTCTTCGGAGTGGGTGGTCGATTAGGTTTTGTCATTTGGGATCTCGCTTCTCATAGTTGGGAAGAGTTGGATATAAGCAGGATGATCTTGCGGACTCTAGCTCAATAGTTGGCTGAGGTCTACGTGGGTTCTTGGAAAAGTGTCGTGCTCAAGTAGCGTTCGCCTGTGTCTGGGAGGACGACGACCAAGAGCTTACCTTTGTTTTCTGCTCTTTTCGCCACTTCCAAGGCTGCGAAGGTTGCGGCGCCCGAGGAGATGCCGACAAGAATACCTTCTTCTCT
This sequence comes from uncultured Candidatus Bathyarchaeia archaeon, assembly GCA_964632825.1. Taxonomy (GTDB): domain Archaea; phylum Thermoproteota; class Bathyarchaeia; order Bathyarchaeales; family Bathycorpusculaceae; genus UBA11855. The sequence continues at coordinate 2,720 of CAZWBY010000040.1, read as the reverse complement.
TGCGAGTTGCCGGCTGGTTTGAATGGCTTCTTCGTTCTTTACTTTGATGATTTCGTCCACCAGGTCAAGTTTGAGTACCTCGGGGACGAAGCCTGCGCCGATGCCTTGGATCTTGTGCGGCGCTGGTTTTCCACCGCTCAGAACTGGGGAATCAAACGGTTCCACAGCTATGGCTTTGAAGCTTGGCTTGAGAGTTTTGATGTATTGTGAGACTCCTGTGATTGTGCCTCCGGTGCCCACACCGGCAACGAATATGTCTACCTTGCCTTCTGTTGCCTGCCATATTTCTGGTCCAGTGGTTTCCCTGTGGATTTTAGGGTTTGCTGGGTTCTTGAATTGTTGCGGCATGAACGAATTAGGTGTTGTTGAGGCAAGTTGTTCTGCTCTTCTTATTGCGCCTTGCATTCCTTCCGTTCCCGGGGTGAGTACTAGTTCTGCTCCGTATGCTGTGAGAAGTTTGCGTCGTTCAACGCTCATGGTTTCTGGCATTGTCAGTATGAGTCTGTACTTCTTTACTGCCGCGATCATAGCTAAGCCTATTCCAGTGTTGCCGCTTGTTGGTTCAACAATGACGGATTCTGGTTTTAGCAGACCTTGTTTTTCGGCTTCGATAATCATGCTGTAGCAAATGCGGTCTTTGACGCTTCCTCCCGGGTTTCTGGATTCGAGTTTAGCCGCGACTGTGCATTTCAAGCCTGCTGATAGTTTGTTTAGGCGTATGAGTGGTGTTTTGCCGATCGTTTCGAGAACGTTGTTGTAGATTTCTTTCATTCTGCCCCTCACCATTGATAACTGTGCTCGGGTACGGAACCGATATGCGCTATAGACAAGATTGTTCACGTGGTTATAAACAACGCTGAGCTGCATTTTGCTGTTTGCTTGCGAGTAAGCCTTTTAATAGACTCACGTTTCTAATATCTGCCACTAAACGCCTCCAGCTTCACAGCATTAAGGCGGGGGTCGCCCAGCATGGCCAAAGGCGTAGGACTGAGGCTCCTATCCCGCAGGGGTTCGTGGGTTCAAATCCCACCCCCCGCACCAAAGTGGCGCCTAGTTCGTTTGCGTCTTCCTTTCTAGAAGAGAGTTAATTGCTTCAATTAGGGATTCGCAAGCTGCCTGCCTGTATTGCAGGGAGTTATCGATGTCTTGTTCCTCAATTTCCCTCTCAAGCAGTTGCACCTCTCCAATTATGGCTTGCTTTCTCTTTTCGTAGTCGTCGTGAAGCTTCTCCTGCTCAACTGCGAAGTTATGGATTGCCATTTCAAGCTCTTTGTTAGCTGAGGTTGCCTTGGCCGCCGCTTCCGCCTGTTTTCGCGCTTTGGCTTTCTTTGAAAAGACGCCAAAAAGACTCGTTTTGATTTTGTTGACTTCGTCAAGTTGCTTCTCGAAGTCACTTACGGTCTTGGTTAGGTTTTCGATTTCGGCATTTCTTTTCCGTTTGAGTTCTCCTGTCTCTGCCGCGTAGTCTGCGTCTGTTTTTGCAAGTAGATGGTTCTTCTCTGAGAGGATTTTCAGTTTTTCATCGAGTTTTGCGTCCCCGAGTCTTTGCTGGACTAATTCGCCTTCGATGCCAGCCAGTATTCGGGAACGTTCGTCGATGAATTTGTCATCCGCATTCACAGACGGGTTTGACTCAAAGACTGAAAGGATTTTCCTCAGATTGATTAACCAGTCGTCATAGTATTGACTGAAAGGTGATAAGGCAAATTTTTGGCTGCCCAAGCCACGCAGACTCTTGAGGGTTTTTTCAACAGCTTGGTCTTTCGACGGTGTTGTATCCTCCTCGTCTGCGTCTCTCCGACCCGAGAAATGTTTGTCTCTTCTTGCCTTGGCTTTGTCGTGTTGGATCTTTTGGTGTCCTCTGCCGCTTCGAGGAGATTTGACTTGGGGTCTGTAGGTCATGGACAAAACTTGGTTACTAGATACTTAAAGAATCTTGCTCTTTAGAGACTAACGTGTACTCTCAGTTTCTTACTCGAGAGAAAAACTAATTGGCAGAACCGCCAGCTGATCTATGTCCGTTACTTCTTGTTTCTGGCTTTCCGATTGAGCTCTTCCAATTTCTCAGTGACCTTCATAGCGCGTTTCTCCGCATCTGCAAGCAAGGGTTTCCAATCCTTATTCTTGACTGCTTCAGTCAATCGTTCGGTTTCCGCTGGTAGTTTGTCCATGGCGTCTGTGAAACGTTTCTCAGCTGCCTCGTCGCTCGAAACCAGTTCCAGTGCTTCTTCGGGGCAAGCCTCTATGCATTTCGGTTCGCCGCTACATTGATCGCAAGCAATGACAATTCCGGTGTCTGGATGAAGAACAATTCCGCCGTGGGGGCAAGCTTGTATGCACCAGTCGCAGCCCTTACACTGCTTATCCTTAACCATCAAAATGCCTGTTTTCTCACTCTGTACAAGAGCTTTTTCTGGGCATGCCTTGACGCATTCCGCTTCCTCACAGAATTTGCAGGCCAATGCAAAGTTGAAGAGTGGGGTCATGCGTATTATGCGGATTCTGGATTTCAGCGGGTTGGGTGATTCACCTTTTTCCAAGCTGCAGGCATACTCGCAGATTCCGCAACCGGTACACTTGCTTGGGTCGACAGAAATGAATTTTCTTTCGGTGAATTTGGGCTGCTGCATGTTCCTTTAAGCAAGCCGTTTGAGCTATCTAAATATTTCTGTAACTTAGGTCTGATTCGATCGTATCTTTTTTCAGATTCAGCTTTCGAA
>CAZWBY010000039.1:4356-10734 GCA_964632825.1 uncultured Candidatus Bathyarchaeia archaeon | reverse complement strand
GGAGCCCCCAACGTAGCCAGTCCGATCACAAAGCTCGACCAACCCAGCAAGAGACCGCTCGTAGTGTCTGGAACACTGTACCTCAGGTCAAACCACCGAGTCATCAACGGAACGACCAAGCCTGCCCCAAACGCTATAGTGGCGCCGGTAAGAACATACTTAGACAAGACTTGCCCGGATTTCTTTGGCAACAGCTCCCCAATGCTTGTCTTGGTACTTTTCACCGCTCTCGATTCTGTGATTTTGAGCATGATCAATGTCGCAGCTCCGCTCAAAACAGCCAACAAGACGAAGAGAATGACGTGACTTTCCTTCTGATCAAACCCTAACCCCGAGAAAATCTCAACAAAGAATATCGCTGCGCTTCCCACCGCAAAAGCTGTGCTTCCAGCGAAGGCGGAAAGAGCGAACGCGCCATTTCGTATTTTGGTGTCGCATTTGTCCGCGAGCAATGCACCAGTGGCGGCGGATGCTGCTCCCTCAGAGATTCCCTCAAGAATTGCAGCAATCATCAAAATCATCGGGTCAGCCGTGAGGGCAAAGATCGGAAGAGCAGCGCTAGCCACTATGTTGCCTGCGACCAAGACTTTCTTTCTTCCATATCTGTCTGCAATCATTCCCAGGGGTATTCCAGCGACGACCATTGATATGCCCATGATGGCCACAATCAATCCCATAGTGAAATCGGATAATCCTTGGATTGTGGTGAGGAAATATGCTAAATCTGTGTAAAGCATGCCGTAGGCTACCGATGGCAAAAGCGTCGCGTAGATTAGGTATTTTGCCTCTTTGGGTATTCCCCTGTAACTGTCGAACATCGTTCTGAGATTCATGCTCGCTGATATCCTTGATTTGACACTACGGATTAGCTCGTCTTAGCCGCGAATGGCTTTAAGGTTTTCCGAGGAACTTATCGCTGTTCTACTTGAAACAGGAGCCTCATAGTGAAAGTTAATATCTCAAGCCAACTGAGAATTTGCTGTCAGCTGTTGATGCCCAAATGTCCTACAAAGAAGAATGCGGGATATGCGGCAGAGTCCTTCGCACTTACCGCTTAAGAAGATGCAGCAGATGCAAGCGACTTTTCTGCAGAGACTGCATGGTGCCTGATGTGGCAACGGGCAATCCGATTGAACCGCTCTGCCTGCACTGCGCGAGACGCGTCGTGTCTCCAACATCGGTTTCCAAGTATGATGGGCTCGGAGCGCATCTGAAATTCAGAGGTGCTTTCACCGGGCTGGTTACGCTTTCACTGGCGAGGATTGATGGCTTGATTGGAAGCAATCTCCCGATGAGCGCCTACAAAGACGAAGATTGGTGGGCAAATTCCCCTTCGAGCGTGCATGCCAAATCGTGGCTGGACGCGGGTTGGGAGGTGCAGGAAGTGAACCTGAAGGAGGGCGTCGTGGTCTTCAAGAAAGTGCGTCAGGTCACGACCAAGCGCAAGAGACGAAAGAGGGAGATCAGCAAGCCTTTCACTCCTGTGCCTGTTAGACCTCTGAGGCCTAGAGTGCCCTCGAAGACGAAAGTCTCAAAGTTGTATGCCAGGATAAAGAACCTTGAGCGCCAAAGAGATAGTCAGCGTATTCCAGTCAAAGGGTTCAAGTCCAAATCAGCATATCAGAAAAGACTTTACAAATCCTCAGAGAGACCACGCTGAGCTGATGAATCCCTTGATAGAGCGAAGCCTAAACCTTGAAATAGAGACCGCTTACGCCAAACTGAAATCAGAACTTGTCAGTAGAGATTGCCGTGTTGTCGCAGAGGAAGCTCCTAGGCGAGTTGCTGTTGAGCAGGGTTCACTTTGGGGCGTATCTCCGCGAGCTGCCAAGAAGACCATCCAATTTGATCTAGCGCCCGCAGACTCCGGGACTCGTATTTCGATAATCTCGAAGATATCTTCAGACTGGACAAAAATGGCATTGACCGGTTGTGTTCTCGCTGTTTTAGTGGCGTTGGTCTGTTTCTGGATTAGCATGGATCTATCCTCTTTCGCATCCACGGGGCTGCCCACTTACTGGAGTTGGCTGGTAACGGCTGACGGCTACCCTGCGGTTCAGTTGGCGCAATCGTTTGCTGATCTGACGAAAATTCTCGCGGTTTTCCTGTTGATTGTTACTCTACTGGAAGTAGTCGTTGTTGCGTATGCTTATTCTAAAGTGGACAAGTTTGCCGAAGCTTCGATAGCTTCTTTGGTTTAGTTTTGTGGTGGCTTTGTTTTCCTTAGCCATGTTGCTAGACCGGAAACAAAGAGTCCTGCTATGCAAACCAGCAAAACGGTCTCGAGAATGGCGAACTCTTGAACGATAGACGGTATCAGGAATGCCATCGGAACAAGACCAAGTAGCCCATAAACAACAGCGACAAAAAAACAAAGCCGTTTTGCTCCTAGTGTCTTTTGTGCTTCTGTCGCCAAAGTACCAACCAGCGATTCTGCCAAACCCTGCTGTGCAACTCTTGCAGTAGGCACAGGTGCTGCAACCAAGTCTCCTAAGAATAAAGAACAGCACTGCAAAGGCTAACAGAAAGAATACCCAAGCCATGGCTGGATCAGTGAGCCATATGGCAACGGTGGCTAGAATGCTCCACAGAAGGACTGCAAGGTTTCCAAGAACGAGCGGGCTGCGCTTGAACTCCAGTTTGTCGCTTGGCATTATGATACGGTCTTCGCATTCAATGTGAAGGCACTTATATTAGGTAATCTCGCTGGCTTTCACTGCTCATAGATAGCTACTCGTTTGATGGCCAACAATTATTTAGAACCCTTCCTTTGAATACAAGTTGGGATGACAAGATATGAAGAACATTGCCCTTGTAGCGCATGATAACAAGAAAAAAGACATAGTCGAATGGTGCGACTTCAACAAAGGAACCCTATCCCGCTATTGCCTTTACGCAACAGGAACCACTGGGAAAAGAATAGTGGAAAAAACAGGTCTGAAAATTAGCCTGCTGAAAAGTGGTCCCTTTGGGGGAGACATGCAGCTTGGCGCCCTGATTGCCGACGGAAAACTCGATTGCCTGATATTCTTCTGGGATCCTCTGGAATCTCAACCCCACGATGTCGACGTCAAAGCCGTTCTCCGCGTAGCGGTATTGTACAATATACCCACTGCCTGCAATCGGGCAACAGCGGACATGCTGATTTCCAGCTCCCTATTTAGTAGAGAGCCAAAATAGCACCCCTCCAATTCTGCAGGAGGAAGCTTAGGGTTCATCCCATCGATATTTCTGTTTTCTGTTCCTGAGTCTTTCTAGATCACATATGAAACACAGACCGTTGTGGCACGAGATTAATTCGCCACAGTTGGGGCATTTCCAAGTCCTTTCCTGGTTTTCGATGAACTTCTGGAGCCCGTTTTCCTTGATGAAATTCAGGTTTTCTATCATGCTCATTTTGTAACGGGTTGTGTACCTTTCGTTCAGGTTGCTTAGCCTGTCGCATGGAAAGCTGGTGCATTCGTAACAAAAGACCAGCTCGCCTTTTGAGAGCTTGGTGCATTCCCTCTTAAGAAACGCGCATTTCTTGTTTCTCGGTCTGCAGCCTACACAATAGGACATTTTGACTCCTTTGCTTCTCAAATCATTCTTCAACGCTAGGTAGCCAGCGCACAATGCACAGTTCATTCCACATGGTGCAACCAAAGAAGGATCCATGGCATTTTTCACTGCAACAGCTCCAAATGGCAATAGAAGAGATCGACCAATAAACTGTTTTTCATTGCTTAATCATTCTTCCAGTAGGGCGCAAGATCTCTAACCCAGAACATAAGGCATATAACCCCGCCCCGAAAGTACTGAATACACAAGGAAAGGAACCTACAAGATGCAGGATTTCGACAAACTCGGCGTATTCTATCTAGGTCGCATCTATGACCTGCAAAACAAGAAAGGTTTGGAAGACCTGCTGCTTTATGATTCGAAAGACTTGGTTACTCATGCTGTCTGCATCGGCATGACAGGAAGCGGGAAAACAGGTCTGTGCATTGATCTAATTGAGGAGGCCGCACTTGACAACGTTCCTGCGATCATAATCGACCCGAAAGGAGATATCACGAACCTGCTCTTAACTTTCCCGAACCTTGAGGGCAAAGATTTCGCACCCTGGATAAACGAAGAAGATGCCTTCAAGAAGGGGCTTTCTCCCCAGGACTTCGCGAGCCAACAAGCTGACCTATGGAAAAATGGGCTCCAAAAATGGGGACAAGATGGCGAGCGCATCCAACGCCTTCGAGACTCGGCAGATTTTGCAATATACACTCCTGGAAGCACTGCCGGTCTTCCGATATCGATACTGAAGTCTTTTTCAGCGCCTCAGGCAGCAATCAGACAAGATGCTGAGCTCCTGCAAGAATCCATAAGCGTCACAGTGACTAGTCTGCTTTCCCTGCTCGGAGTAGTGGCAGACCCGATAAGATCTAGGGAACACATACTGCTGTCAACTATATTCGCTGAAGCTTGGCAGAAAGGTGAGGATCTGGATCTCGGCCGCATGATACAACTCATCCAGTCTCCTCCAGTAGCCCGCATCGGCGTACTTGACTTGGAATCATTCTATCCATCAAAAGATCGCTTTGGCTTGGCAATGCAGCTAAACAATCTGCTTGCTGCACCAGGCTTCAACCTGTGGCTTGAAGGCGACGCTTTGAGCATGGATGGTCTTCTCCATTCGCGTAGCGGCAAACCCAAAATATCAATATTCTATATCGCTCACTTGAATGATACTCAACGCATGTTCTTTGTTTCGTTACTGCTGAACCAACTTGTTGGCTGGATGAGAACCCAGTCAGGCACAACTAGCCTGCGTTCAATACTCTACATCGACGAGGTCTTTGGCTACCTTCCGCCTGTGGCTATGCCGCCATCTAAACCTCCATTGCTGACACTCCTGAAACAAGCCCGTGCCTTCGGACTGGGCGTTGTACTCGCAACTCAAAACCCGATCGACTTAGACTACAAAGCCCTGTCAAATGCAGGCACATGGTTTCTTGGACGACTGCAGACTGAACGCGACAAAGAACGAGTGTTGGAGGGACTAGAAGGAGCAGCGGTCTCAAGCCAAAAACAATTCAACAGACGCGACTTCGACCGAATCCTGTCTGGCTTGGGGAACCGAATTTTCCTTATGAACGATGTCCATGAAGACGCACCAGTTGTCTTTGAAACCAGGTGGGCCATGTCTTATCTACGGGGTCCATTAACAAGAGAGCAAATCAAGGTGTTGGTTGAACCAACAAGAAAGTTGCAGGTAGCTTCGACCTCTTCTGCAGTTTCTTCATCTGCGGCTCCCATGGTATCTTCAGCTTACTCGCCAGTCCCAGCTAGAACCTCTGGGAAGCCAATGTTGCCTCCAGACGTGAAAGAGTACTTTGTACCCTACGACCGGGACTCGCAAAAAGCCTCTAGCTCGACATTGCGACCAATGATAATTGGAGCTGCGCAAGTCGGTTTCTCTGACACAAAAGCTCGCGTCAACGTTATCAAAGAGAAGCTGTTCCTCGCTCCAATCAGCGATGGTCCAATAACGGTAAATTGGGAAGATGCTGAAGAAGCGGCAATAAAGCTTTCAGAACTCAAGAACGTGCCGCCAGGCGATGCTACCTATGCCAACCTGCCTTCAGCTGCACTCAAGGCGAAAAACTACACTTCTTGGACAAAAGAGTTTGAAGACTGGCTGTCCAGAACACAGAAACTTGAGTTATTCAAGAGCACATTCCTGGATGAGGTATCAGAACCAGACGAGACCGAACGCGATTTTAGAATACGGCTCCAGCAGAAGGCAAGAGAAAAACGCGACGAGCAAGTCGAAAAACTCCGGGATAAATACAGTTCAACTTTTTCACGGCTAGACGAACGCATAAGAAAAGCCAAGACCACTCTGGAAGAGCAAAAGGCGCAGGCCTCGAGCTCGAAATATACGACTGCTGTTTCAGTCGGCGAAACGATACTGGGCGCATTTCTGGGAAGAAGATCGAGCACTCGCGCGACAAGAACCGTAAGGGAACTATCCAGAAGCAGAAAGGAATCAAGAGATCGCGAAAACGCAGAAAAAAATCTCAAAGCCCTGCAAGAAGAAAGAGCGAAACTTGATCAGGAGTTCCAAACTGAAGTCAGCCAGACAGAAATGAAAGCAGACACACTTGCCGAGAATTTGGAAACCGTAGCAATAACTCCATCCAAATCTGACATAACCGTTCGACTCACCGCTCTTGCTTGGGTACCTTGAAGATAGATCCTCCATTTCATCTCCTTTTCCGAAAAGCTCAAGTTCAACGTTTCACAATTCTTCTCATGGTGACACCAAATGGCAGTAGTTAAAATAGTGGAATTAGTCGGATCTTCACCTAAAGGCTGGAATGAAGCAACCCAAAATGCGTT
>CAZWBY010000039.1:0-4256 GCA_964632825.1 uncultured Candidatus Bathyarchaeia archaeon | reverse complement strand
GGAAAGTAGGAACTGACCTACACCTTTTCTTTGACTTTATTGGCTGCTTTCTTGGTTTCGTCTACCCCTTTTTTACCGGCTTTCTTCAGCTCTTCAGCTCCCTTTTTGCCAGCTTTCTTCGTTGCTTCAGCAGCTTTCTTGGCTTCTTCCTCAGCCTTCTTCTTAGCCTTGTCCAAAAATGACGTTCTTCTTTTTCACCCCGAACAGACTGTTCTTTGTATGTAGTCTTAAGCTTTTCTAGACACTCGTTACAAGCGTGAAAGCTGGGGCGGCAAATTTGCGTCTTACTCTGTGGCCACTAGGTTTTCGTCTAACCAGCCAACACAGGTCAAGCAGTGAACTCTTAAATAAAGGAATTCAAACATAAGAAATGGGTCATATATGAAGGGTTTCAAGTCCAATATTGAGAAGGACACGTTGGCAAACAAAGATTTCAGGCATGTGCTCTACACGGGCAAGTGCAGTCAACTTGTTCTGATGAGCCTGAAGCCAGGCGAAGAAATAGGCGAGGAAGTTCACAAGACCGTAGACCAGTTTTTCAGGTTCGAAAAAGGCGTGGGCGTCGTCCTCATAGACGGCGTAAAACAGAAGGTTACTGATGGAGACGCCGTCATAGTTCCTGCGGGAGCGAAACACAACGTAACGAACACTTCAAAGAATGCAGAACTCAAACTCTACACAATTTACTCGCCGCCGGAACACCAGGACGGTACCGTTCGCAAGACAAAAGCGGAAGCGTTGGCAAAACCAGAAGAATTCGACGGCAAAACCACGGAATAGTTCCAGTTCTTCTTAACACAGTCGGTGCCCAAGGCAAGCCGTGAACCGTTAGGACTGCACCATGTCCCTGATGCTGACGTTTGATTGTCTAGGGAGAGCTTTTCGGGTTTCTAGATAGATTTTAACTTATATATGGGAACAACACAGACAAATCCGAACAAAAAGAGAAGGAGGTGGGTGAATGGATAAATATGGAAAACCCATAATGGGCGAAATCATAATTTATCACAACAGAAACATGCGTGGGGGCCACAGGCACATTTTTAACGAGGAACCCGATTTGCGGCATGCAGAAGATCCCACTTTCAATGACGCTGTCTCTTCGTTTGTTGTCATGAAAGGATTCTGGAAACTCTTCAGGGACGGAAATTTCGCCAATCCATATGATGGCGAATTCGGACCAGGCGTGTATGAATGGACAGAAAACTACGGCGTGAGAAACGATGAAATGTCATCTCTCAAGTGTGTAAGACCATAGACACAATCAGCAAGACCTCTCAAGACGCGCCCTTTCTTGACCACTTCAATTTTTTTTTGAAACGCGTTCTGTTCGCTTCTTCCATGACTGGACTAGATACCATAGCCTGCAAGCGCTGGACACTCTCGACACCCCTTGACAGCCTACTCTTCTTTTCTATTCTTCCATTTTCGATGCAAAGATTTTTCTATAACTTGACTCCAATAGCAAACGGCGAGTTTCATGTCTCCAAGATTCCAAGTCTATAAGGACGCCTCCAGAAGAACCCGCTTTCGGATTCGGGCCGACAATAACCAGATTGTGGCAGTTGGCGAAGCTTACGAAAGGTACGCAAGCTGCATAAAAGGTATTGAAAGTGTGAAAAGAAACTGCAATGCTGAAATTGAAGACTTAACGGTTGAAGGAGGACCCACGCTTCCAAACCCCAAATACCAGATTTTTAAAGATAACGTGGGCAAACTGAGATTCCACCTTAAGGCCGCAAACGGAGAGATTATTGCCAAGAGCGAAGGCTATGAGTCAAAAGAGGGCTGCCTAAACGGCATAGACGTGCTCAGACACTGTACTGATGCCGAAGTCGACGATCCATTTGCACTCAAGAAATCCGCCCCGGCGAGTATTTCTGAAGGCAAACTCGAGAAACCCTCGAAACCAACACCGAAGCCCCCTAAAACAGTGAAAGAAGAGAAATTGCCAGAGGTGAAAGCAGAGGCTCCGGCAACACCGGTTTTGCCCGTTGTAAAGGAACCTAAGCTTAGATTGCCCTCTGAAAAACCAGAGGTCATGCTCCCTGGGATAGGAACCAAAGCTCCTGAACTTAAGGCTCCGGAAATCCTTGCTCCTACGCTCAAGGCTCCTGAGCTTGAAATTCCAGAACTCAAGGCTCCTAAACTCGAAACTCCAGAGACTACCTTCGCAACGCCAGAAACAAAGCCAATGGCGCCCACTCCAGTTAGACAAGAGATAATCCAAGACCTGGGCTCAGGTGAAACAAAGCTTGAACTCTACTCCCCTCCAGAAAACATAGCAAAAGGCGACAGAATAGCCTTGAAAGGGCGGCTCTTTTGGAGTAACACGGGGAAGGGCGTGCCTGGAGCAAAAATCCGTATCTACGAACGTGATAGATCAATCTTCGGCAAAGACTACCTGGCTTACGGGTCAACAGGAGAAGATGGCTCATTCAGCTTAGATTGGAAAGCGAGACCATTATCCTGGCGAAAGACAACCGGCGACATATACGCTGAATTCGGCGGAAACGAGAGAGCAAACCCGTCCAAGAGCAGCGTGCATACTATCAAGATACGAACGCAACCCTAGAAATCACGCGTTTAGCCACCATTTTCCCCGCTTGCGAGAGTCTGCTCTGCGTCCGATTTCCTGTGGGGGTTGGTTCTCCTTTTCAAATGCCTTCTGTAGTTGACTTGCAAAGAATTAAATACGGGCACCCGACAATGGGAACACGTGTCAAAAATGACAGGCATAGTGAAAATTGAAGGCATAGGGGCAACCTACAAGGAAAAACTCGTAGCTGCCGAAATAAAGACAGTTGAAAAACTACTCGCAGTTGGGTGCGGCGCGAAAGCCCGCGAGGAACTCGCGGCGAAAACAGGCATACCCGCCAAGCTGATTCTGGAATGGGTGAACCTTGCAGACCTGATGAGAATCAAGGGCGTTGGAGAAGAGTACTCAGACCTTCTTGAGGAAGCCGGTGTCGACACTATCTCAGAACTCGCTAACCGCAAAGCTGACAATCTCCACGCAAAGATACTGGAGACAAACCAGAAAGAAAAGCTCGTTCGAAGACCCCCAACAATGAAACAAGTCCAGAGTTGGGTTGAACAAGCCAAAAAGTTGCCCAGGAAAGTTGAATACTAAATCCCCACTATCCATCTAAGCACGACACTTTTTCTTCGGGTCGTGCCTTGTTTTTTCTTGCATAAAAATATCGGTTTTAGTGCCCAGCTCAGGGAAATGCAGAAACCTAAGCCGGGCACCCGCGATTAACCCGAGGACGAGCCCACTTCTTTGTCCTGCGTGTTTCTTATATCTTGAAGTTCAAGATACTATAAAAGGCGTATTTCGAAACTGGAATATCCGCGAGGGTTACTGAGCGCAGGGGCTGGCAAAAAGCACTAGATAGTTCCCCTGTGTTCCGCTCAACTGATCCAGTACAGGACCCATCCGAAAAACCAGAAGAGAACCACTAGTGGCATTACTAGAAATAAGGCAAGCCTTTTTCGGTTGCGCATCAGATAATCGTTGACTGAATGAGCTAATATAACTTTTTGACATCTAAATGTATAAACTGTTGATGGGTTTTCAGTCTATCTTGAATTCCCAATAGTCTGTGCACGGTTGCGCCACCTTCCCATTTTCCTTACATTGTGCAGTCTCTGTTCTCTTCCTTTGTCTTGCACTGATCGCAAACGTTTGGCGGTCTCACAGTTGTCTTCTGGTAGACGTACATTGGATACTGCGTGCAGTTCTTGCACCAATGCCACCTGTCACTCGGGCTTCCCCTAACATACTCCACCATGTCTGGTCCCGGACAGTGACTAAGTCACTACCCGTATTTTTCAGTTATGCTAGGTAGCCAAGGTTCAGAAAAGTGCCAATAGAAATATCTTAAACAAATCTGAGGGCAGGGAGCCTCCCCTTTCTCCTCGTTCTTCCCCAACAAACAGAGGAGTCTGAATGTGTTATAAGCTATATTTCGAAACCGGAATATCCCAGTCCGTCAGTGCAAACTTTGCGGCAATCAAAAAACAGCACGCTACTAGGCAGCGTATGATCAACTCTGCGAGCGCGTCGTCACCCCCAGATAGGCTTTAATCAAGCCTCAAATATGGACTTAACCAAAGCGGTCGTCGTCTAGTTGGTTTAGGACTCAAGCCTCTGCAGCTTGGCATATTGCAAACATCATTGAGCACAAAAGCAATCTCTGCATCTGCAGCCATCTCTTGGTTGATTCCAATTTCTCCCTCTTACCCAGAAATAA
>CAZWBY010000038.1:3591-10967 GCA_964632825.1 uncultured Candidatus Bathyarchaeia archaeon | reverse complement strand
GCGTCGCACTCAAGATCCAAATCATCCTCAGCGTCTTCGGGGCCAGAGTCGTCATCGCCCACCGAAGGACAATTTTCCACCGCTGAATTAATAGTTTAGCATAAACCCTAGATCTGGATCAATGCTTATACACGAGCTAGGGAAGAATGACTCCGCACCGAGAAGTAGCGTTTTGCTTAAACGCTTGACAGAGTCAAACAATAATGATCGACATCTGCTTACTCCTGTAAGAGACTGGGAGGAAACGAAAGACTGATGCTTAGCAAGATTCGAGTAACGCCTTTAGCAGCCGAAAGCTTTGGTGCTAGGTCAATGTGCACGCTGATTGAAACCCCTGACATTGGGATTCTGTTGGATGCTGGGGTTTCCTTGGTTCCCAACCGTTTCGGGCTTCCTCCACATCCCACTGAGTTCCGCGCAATAGCCAAACTTAGGAAACGAATTGCCATCGCCGCTGACAAGGCCGAAATCGTGACAATAAGCCACTACCACTTCGACCATCACACTCCGTCCTGTGAAGACTGGGTCGTGAACTGGACTGAAGCGACTGAAACCGCACGTCAGATTTACCAAGACAAGTTGGTCTTGGTTAAGAATCCCCGAAACAAGATAAACCCCAGCCAAAGGCATCGCGGTTGGCTTTTCGAGAAAACCGGAGGAAAACACGCCAGAGAGTTAAGGAATGCAGATGGAAATGTGATTGAATTTGGAAAGGACACTATATTGCGTTTCTCTGAGCCTGTCACGCACGGCCCTGACGATGCTTCCTTGGGCTGGGTAGTCATGGCTGAGGTAGAATATGATTGTGAGCATTTCTTGTTTGCTCCAGACGTTCAGGGACCGATGTCTTCACGAACACTCGGGCTAATTCAGGCGGCCAATCCGCAGGTCTTGATGATTGGGGGTCCCCCCTTTTACCTCAGCAATTTCAGAGTGAGCGCAGCTCAGTTGCAGGGAGCCATCAACAACTTGTTGCGTATTGTTGAGTTTGTACCCCTGACAATACTGGAGCATCATGTTCTTAGGGATGCCTTGTGGAAAGAGCGGACGAAGCTTGTTTTCGATGCTGCCGCCAGGTTTGGTCACAGGGTGGTCACCGCGGCTGAATTCGCGGGAGAAGAAGATTGCTTTCTTGAATCGGCGCGTAGGGAACTCTATGTTAGCGATCCTCCTTCAAAAGAGTTTGAGCGATGGGCTAAGGTTGCCTGGAAAGAAAAAGGCGGCGGCAAACCTCCAGTTTGAACTCGGCTCATTGTCTTCAACGGATAAGAAAGAGATATAATGTGATTCGCCACGTTATAGGTGGCTTACAAACGAGGATGAAATCTATGAGTGGAGAAACTAAGAGCTGGGATCAAGCTACCTTTGACGTGAAGATGAGAGAAAGTCAGGCGGAGTTAACTGAGCTAAGGGCGCAACTGCAAAACTTGCTTGTAAAGTTCGGTCTGCGAGCGTTAAAAACCTATCAAGCGGCAAGGAATTTGCCACTTCGGTCTACCGAGATTGAGAGTCTCGTGAAATACGAGCTCGATAACGTGGCTAATGATCTGTCTGAGAAGAACAACCAGTTGCCTATCATCAGTCAGGTAAGAATCGAGTGGGAGAAACAGCAAGCGAAATAGCCAATAGTTTTTCTGAGGACATATGCGCAATCTTTGCTTAGTGCTGCAGTTGTTTCATGATTACTTCTTCGGCTTTCTTAACAGCTTCGCTTATCTTTTCTGTTTGAGTCCCGCCGCCTTGGGCGAAGTTTGGCCGTCCTCCTCCACCCCCACCTAGAAGAGGAGAAACTTCTTTGACTATGTTCCCAGCGTTTACGCCTCTATCCAACGCTGCGCTGCCGGCCATGACGAGTATTCGAGCGTTTCTCCCGTCTGATCCAAATAGAACGGCTACAGTTCGGTTGTCGCGTTTTATCATTTCACTTGCAGTCTGTATCCACCGATCTGCGTCAAGTGAATCCTTAAAATCGCGTTTCGCCAGTTTTATTCCATCAATTTCCACGGTTGTGGTTGATTCTTGCTTAGCAACGTTCGCAATCTCCTTTGTAGCCAACTCTTTGGTAAGCCTGCGTTTCTCTACGTTTGCTTCTTTCAGCTCTTTTACGAGTTTCTCCGCAGTTGTGTCCAGTTTTTCGACTGGAGCGTTAAGCGATTTTGAAACCCGTCGCAAGATTCGTTCCTGATTTTGGACCGCTTTCAAGCCTTTTAGCCCAACTGAATATCCTATGCGCTCAACGCCGTCTTGGACCCGTTCGGTGTAGACGATTTTGACAAAACCAGCTTCACTTGTGTTCTTCAGGTGAGTGCCCCCGCAAGCTTCTACATCCCAGTCTCCGGTCTTAACGACGCGTATGTCCTTTCCTGGGACTGCGCCGCCTTGATATAGCCTGAATCCATAGTTCGCTTCTGCCTCGTTTCTGAGCATCCACGTAGTTGTCACTGGCATGCAAGCTTCAACTGCTTCGTTTGCCAGAGTCTCGATTTTGTCTGTTTGCTCTGGTGTCAGGCGTCTAAAGTGCGAGATATCTAATCGAGAGACCTCTGTGCCTTTCTGAGCCCCGTGCTGCCAGACATGTTCCCCCAGAACGCGCCGCGCGGCTCCATTTATTAGATGTGTGGCTGTGTGAGCTTTCATCAAGGCGTATCTCTTGTCCCAGTTGAGAAACCCTTTAACTTCCTGCTGTTCCTTTGGAAGTCTTCCGTCGATTTTGTGCACAATAACGTTTCCGATTTTTTGAACATCAGTAATCTTTGTAACAATGGCGCCAAATCTAAGAGAGCCTTCGTCTGACGGTTGTCCTCCTCCTTCTGGATACAAGCAGGTCTTGTCTAGAACAACGTATCCGTTTGACGTGACTTTAATGACTCTTGCCTCGAAGTTCTTCATGTAGGCATCCTTATAGTAGAGCTGTTCTGTTGCAGGCAAGCCGACTACTGCCTTTTCGAGACCGGCTTCAGTCTTTGACTCTTCCTCTTCTGTAGGCTTAGTAGCTTGCATATGTCTCTTTGCAACAAGAGCGTAGAAGTTCTCGGGAATCTCAACTTTTACGTTCTCTTGCTCTGCTACTTGCTTCACAATCTCTGGCGGGAGACCTTGTGAATCGTAGAGTTCTGACAGCTTCGATTCGGGTATCGACGTTGCGCCCTTTTCCTTCAATTCGATGGCGATGCGTTTAACCATGCCTTCGCCGCGTGTTATGGTGTCTTCAAACTTTTCCTGTTCAACTTTCAACATCTCCACGATCTCGTTCTGCATTGACTTGACGTGAGGAAAATCAGCGGACCAGTAGTTAGCCTGGAGGTCTATTATGTCCAAAAGTTGGTCAGGCGTCATGCTCAGGCTTCTGAGCAGCCGGAAGACCCTGCGGAATAGCAGTCTTGCTAGGTAACCCTCATGTATGTTTGAGGGCACTATCCCTTCGGAAAGCATGAAATTCAAACACTTTGTGTGATCGACAATGGCAAAAGCACTCTCTATTGGTGTCAAGGTTTTGTCCAATTCTTCGTAACTCATGCCTACAAGCTTGGCAACTTTCTTTCGAGCCTCAAGACGATTTGCCGTTTTGTCGACTGTTACCAAGCCAGAGTATTTTGCCACCTTGCAAAGGAATTTTTCGTCTATGTGGTTCAGATTCGCCATCTTGAAAACCTTGTCCAGCAAATCGCCATAGATCGCGTGGAAACAACTTGGAACGCCTTGTGAAAGCCACGCAAACCTATCCAAGCCGTAGCCCGTATCCACAGTGCGAATTGGCAATTTTACGAATTCATCGCCCACAACCTTGTATTGCATAAATACCAGAGTGCCCACTTCGAGGCCGCCGACAATGCATTCCACGTCTGGTCCAGCGTTTCCTCCGCCCACCCAGACGTCCTCCTTGTAGGTGACTTCTTCGGATTTCACGCCCAGTACGCCTGTTACAAACTCGTGGTGAAAGCGTACAGTCCGGTCTTTCCAATATACCTCCTTGTCTGGGTAGTTGAAGGCATGGTGACCCCCCATCTCAAAAATGGTCAGATGACGCCCAAAGGTTGGACCTGTGTTCGAAATATCCACCAATCGTATGCATGGCTGGGCAATAACAAGCGGGTTCGCAGGGGGAGGCGAAATTCCTTCCGTTACGTAGGGTTGAAAATCAATTATGCTTGCGTGCGTGAGGTAAATATCGTTTCTCCATCTCGCCACAACGGGGTACGGTTTTATGCGTGCATGCCCATTCCTCTCAAAGAAAGAAAGAAACGCCTCACGCATCTCGGCAAGACTATATTTTCTGCTGGTTGGTGGGTTGTGAATAAACGAATAGTCTGAGCATTCGTCTGACGTGGATTCGCCGCAGGTTTTCTGGTTGGCGTTCTGCGTCCAATAGTATTCACCACAGTTGGGACAGAGTCTGCGATCGAATCCCTCTTGTTTGAAGAAGGGCAAAGCATATTCATCAGCTGGAAATCCTTTCAAGACCTCAAGTGCTCCTGGAGAATTGTCCTTTTAGGGGTTACTGGATCCGTGAATTTAAACACTTTTGCGAAAGCGGTCTCTTCTTTGGGTGGCTATTTACTTCCGTCAGAGTCTAAAATTTGAGTGGAAATCTGAGGATTGCTGCTATTCCACCTAGTCCAGTAAGTTTGAAACCAGCTTCGTGTTCAGTGCTTACAACTACTATTTTGCCTCTTCTTTTTTCTGCTTCATGCATTAGTTGTTCCAGTTGCCTGCGGTGAGTATCATTTCCTTCTCTCAGCAGTGTATCAGATACTATCAGCGTTTCTACAGCACCCATTTGGAGAGCGTTTGAAACACCTTCTAATCCGTAGCTGACTGTGTTTTCGGCTTTTCCTAGTCGTTTCATTATTTCCTCGATTATTTCAGTTTCTTCAACCACGCGCAATTGTCTTGCTGCCCGCAGAAGAACGCCGGAGCGCAGGGATTCGTATATTCCCGCTGTTCCTCCATTGTTCACGCTCTTCACATCTGAAATTGCGTGCGCCATCAGTTTGTTTTCCTCAGATAGATAGTCTACAAAGTCGCTTTTGATGAAACCGACACCGACAACCACTATTGGGCTTTTATTCTGAAGCCAGAGCTGCTGTAAGCTTTTCAGGGCGCGGCTGAAGTATTCTTTGGTTGCGGCAGTTCTTTTGTCGGCTTCCAATTTCCCGGGGAGTTTGGTGCGCTCTTCAATTCTTATTTCTACGCCGTATTGCTTGGTTTCAGCAATGGCAAAGCCCTCATCGTCAATAGAAATTATCAGAATAGGTTTCTCGTTTTCGCTGGCTCTGTTGAGTCTTTCGACAGCGTGCTTGAGCCAATCTTCTTTCACAATTGTCAGAGGCTGTTGCAGTGATATGCTCAGCGTGTGGTGTGCACCTGGGGGAATGACTTCGGGCGCTTGGCAGATGGTGCCGTGAACTCTTAGTTTTCCAAGAAATTTATCCCAGCTTACTCCTTCCACCTTGACGCCCATGAAAGCGGAAAATCTCTCGCCACTCTTCGGTCTGGAGTACTCTTGATCGGTTTTTATGGCGCGTGAACTATAAGCGTAGACCTCATCACCCTTGTTGATGACATTATACAAGTGCCAAAAGTCATCAACCGAGTCGGGCACTAGTTTAATGTATCCCTTGTGGAGGTTTTTCTCGATTATCTTCAAGAGCCGCGCCAAGGCACTATAACTATCTGACTCATAATTAACCTTACATCGAATTGGTGCATGGATCCAATCCTTTTTGCACTTCCATTGGCTCGGTTTTCGGGGCTACAGTTCTCAAACCCCAAGGCCATGCCATGATTCTTTTTAAGGTGGACGGACATAATTGCAGAGCGAATTCGTTCGTGCGTGCATGCGAAAAAGGAAGGTTCTGAATGGCTTCAAGGCTGATAGTAGTTAAAGTCGGAACGAGCGGCATAACTACAAATGAAGGAAAAGTCGATGAAGAAGAAATCGAGCGACTCGCAGATCAGATAGCAGCAGCAATGAAAGGTGGCGATAGGATTGTCTTGGTTACGTCTGGAGCCGTTGCGGCAGGGATTGCCGAGCTGGGTGTTTCGCCTAAGCCAAATGACTTGGTATTTCAGCAGGCTTCGGCGGCCGCGGGTCAAAGCGTTCTCATGGCTAAATATCGCGAGCAATTCAAGAGACATAAACTTAGGGTCGCACAGATTCTCCTTACAGCTGAGGATTTGTCAAACCGTGCTTCCTACGTGCACACTTGCAACGTTTTGGAAATGCTCCTAAAACTGGGCGTAGTTCCAATAGTGAATGAAAATGATGTTACGTCAGTGGATGAACTTAAGCCGGTAACCGAAGGCTACAGAGTCAATTTTAGTGATAACGATATTCTCTCTGTCCTTGTAGCTAATGCAATACGTGCAGACTTGGTCATTATACTATCGGATGTTGATGGCTTGTACACGTGTGATCCGCAAGATCCAGAAGCGAAGTTGCTCAAGACCGTGGATTGTGTGACTTGTGAGATGAAGAAATCGCTAGGTGGGAAAGGACGACTCGGGCGAGGGGGAATCCGAAGCAAGGTCAAAGCTGCGGAAATCGCCACGACTTGCGGAATACCCGTGTTGATAGCCAACAGTCGGAGGAAAAATGTGATTGCGGATATCCTTGCTGGGAAGCCTGTTGGCACATACTTCAAGGCTCAGCCTCGGATGCCAGCGGTTAAGAGGTGGATAGCTTACGGCGCCTCAGTTAAGGGGCAGATACACATCAACGACGGAGCGAAAGAGGCTATCTTCAAAGGCTCAAGTTTGCTTCCTGTCGGTGTCACAAAGGTTGTGGGGCAATTCAAAGCGAGCGACGTTGTTTCCATCGTCGGGGAGGACGGAATTGAATTCGCGAAAGGAAATCCGAACTACAGCAGCGATGAGTTAAACCTAATTAAAGGGTTAAGAGTTACTCAAATCAAGAAGGCGCTTGGAAACCTAAAATCACAGGAAGTAGTTGAACACAAAAATATTCACCTTGAAGGTAATGCAGAAAAATGATACTTGAGATTTGTAAGAGAGCAAAAGCGGCATCAACAGATCTAGCAAAGCTTTCCACAGAGACAAAAAATAAGGCGCTACTGGAAATGGCCAAAGCACTTGAATCGCACGCCGCTCAGATTCTCGCGGCAAACAAGAAAGATTTTGATGCTGCAAAAGCCAGAGGGTTGAAGACAGCCCTTCTCGAGAGGCTCACATTGGACAAGCGGAAGATTGAGACAATGTCCAAGTGTCTGCGCGAAGTTTCTGGGTTGCCGGACCCTGTAGGAGAGGTTATCAGGACATGGACAAGGCCTAATGGCATTGTGATTGCGCAAGTTCGCGTGCCTCTTGGAGTTGTGGGAATAGTCTATGAATCTAGACCCGATGTTACATCTGATTCA